>JBAVOF010000444.1:0-20217 GCA_049691835.1 Polyangiales bacterium | reverse complement strand
TACCATCGCAAACACGATCGGGAGCACCTGCCCATACGCGAGGTCGTCGGTGATCCCCGATAGCTACTTCGATAGCTTCCACACCCCCAAGTACAAGACCCGAAACCCTGTTCAACGGTTTCTCATCCGGCGATTCATCGCCCAGTTGAGCGACATGTTCGACGCCACACAACCGTCCGATTCGGTCTTGGAAATAGGCTGCGGAGAGGGCTTCGTCGCAGGTCAACTCTCGGAGCGACAGGCGGGCGACGTGTACGTCGGGGTCGATCTCGACGAGCGCGACCTGGAAAATCTAAGAGCCAAGTTTCCCAACGTCGACGCCCGACAGGGGAGCATCTACGACCTGTCCTTTCTCGGCCGCCAGTTCGACGTGGTCGTCTGTGCCGAGGTGATGGAGCACCTGGAGGATCCGCAGGCGGCGCTGGCGCAAATCGTCGAGCGGAAGCCACGCTGGGTGATTCTCTCGGTGCCTCACGAACCTTGGTTTTGTCTCAGCAATTTCGCCCGGGGCAAGAACCTCACCCGCCTCGGAAACGATCCGGAGCATGTAAACCTTTGGGGCCGCCGCGGTTTCCGGAACATGCTCGACTCACACTTGCTGGTGGAAAGGCACGTGACCTCATATCCATGGCAGCTGGTCCTGGCGAGACCAAGGCAATGAGCGAGGGGCGCTCGGGGTTTCGGAAACTCGACACGGTCGCCTCCACCGTGCTCAAATTCGGTCTCTTCTGTATCTGGCCGGTCGTGATTGCGGTCGCGCTTGGCGCGACGCTCTTCGCTGTAACGCACACCGAGCTCTTGCCGGCGATGTTCGACAACGAGCTGGCGCGCGGCGCGCGGTTCGTGGGCTTGGGCTACTTTGCGGCTTCGCTCGTCGCAGTTGCCGCGTTCTATCTGTTCATTCTCCGTGTTCGGGATAGGGAGCACTGGCCACCGGGTTTCGATCGGGCCAGGCGGCTGAATCCGTACTTGTCGTTCCTGCTCAGCGGGCCAGCCATCATTGCCTTGACCGAGCCGAGGATCGAGACGAGTCACCAGTGGCGCACGTGGCTGTACATCGCCCTCGCTGTGCTGGCCTGGTGGCCGACGTTTCGTGCGCTCAGCGGGCGGGATCGATCCGAAAGCCGCATCGAACCGATCCGGTCTTCGCGCCAACGCGAGATCATCAGCCTCGGTCTCGTCCTCATCTTGTGGGCCGCCTACGCCTACTTCTTCGCGAAGCTTGCGATCACCAACCACCACGCATTCAATACGAGAACCGTCGACCTCGGTCTCTACGACAACATTTTTTTCCAATCGAGCCATGGCCGGCCGCTCGCGTGCACGTTCCTTCGAGGTGGCACCCACGCTTCGGCGCACTTCGACCCGATCCTAGTGATCCTTTCTCCTCTGTACCGACTCTGGCCGCGCGCTGAGTTCTTGCTGACCCTGCAGTCGATCTGGTGCGGAGCAGGCGTGGTGGCCGCCTACCTGATGGGCCGCCATCAACTCGGCTCGCGCGCATGGGGGCTCATCCTGGCGCTCACCTACGCGCTTCACCCGGCGCTGCACGGCGCCAACTTGTATGAGTTTCACTCGCTGACGCTCCTGGTTGCACCGCTTCTGTTCGCGCTTCACTTCCTCTTCTCCGGAAAGTTTCGCTTGTACTTCGCGACCCTGTTCCTGCTGCTGCTCATTCGGGAGGACGTTTCGCTCGTGATGTGCTTCGTCGGCCTATACGGGGTCTTGGCGGGGGAGGCGCGATACAAGCGTGCTGGATGGATCACCATCTCGGCCAGTTTGATCTATTTCGTCGTCGTGAAGGCCGTCTTCATGTCTTCGATCGGTGTGTTCAATCAGGGTGCAGGGTCCTACGGTTTTTCGTTTTACTACGAGGAGATGATCCCCAACAAACTCGGGGAGCTCGATTTCCTCATCACACTGCTCACCAATCCTGCGTTCATCGTCGCGCACGTCGCTAAGGAAGCGAAGATTCAGTATCTGCTGGTCGTCTTCGGTCCCTTGCTGTTCCTGCCGGTCTGGGCCGGTCGCGCGCGGGTGATGTTGATCTATGGGTTCGTCTTCATCTTGCTCGCGTCGAGAACGGCGGTGTTCTCTGCTCACTTTCAGTACTCTGCGGTGCTGTTGCCGGTCGCGATAGCGCTTGCACCGATCGGCCTGCGACGTCTGCAGGAGGCTCGGCCGCGGGACACCGGTCTGACAGCGGCGGTCATGGGGTGCGTGCTCGTGGCCAGCCTGCTCGTGAGTTGGAAGCATGGCGCGCTCGTCGAGAACAGCAGCTTTCGGGGCGGTTTCAGGCCGGTGACCCGGAGCTTGAACGAAACAATGCGGGAGCAATACGACTCGTTTGTCGAATTGACTGGCCGGATCGACCCCGAGGCTTCCCTGTCGGTGACCGACCGCCCCGGGCCCCACGTCTCGAACCGAGCCGAAGTCTATGAGCTTCGTCAAGGCATCGACACCGACTTCCTTCTCATCGATTCGAGCGATTTGCGAGGGAGCAACAAGGCCAGCCTCAAGAAGCGTGAAGATGCAGGCAAGATCGAGCTTCTCGAGCGCCGAGGAAGCTGGAAACTGTATCGGGCGGCTCCTTCGCCCGAGCGCGAATAGGGCTTCAACAGCCATGGCCAACCCGCGTTTTCGTTTGGCGATGCGACTGCTTGGACCGATTCTGCTGGTCTGGGTGGTGTGGCGCTTCGCCGACTTGTCGACGCTCATCAACGTCTTCGCCCAGGCGGCGATCTGGCCACTCGTCGTGGCGGTCCTGCTCACCGTCGTCGCGATCCATACCAAGTTATGGCGCTGGCGTGATTTGCTCGGATCGGCCGATGTGCGTCTATCAGTGACACAGGCCTACCGCGCCTTCCTTCCCTCGCTCTACTTGGGTTTGGTGACTCCGGGCAGGGTTGGCGATGCATTGCGAATCCAGTACCTCAAGCGAGATCACGCCGTCGGCTATGCCGAGGGTCTTGCAGTCTCAATCATGGACCGACTCTGCGACGTGTACGTCTTGCTGGGATTCGTGACACTTGGCGTCATGCACCTGGCGAGGTCCGTCTCGGGACCGCTCGCCCAGATGACCTGGGTCGCGGTGGCCGTGATCGCCATCGCACCGGCATTGCTCTTCGTTGGCGGCATCGCTGAGCCCGCGGCGCAATGGCTGTATCGGCGGTTTTCGGATGGCGAAACCCACGAGGGGCTGCGTGTGTTCTTTGTAGCCCTGCGTCGCCAAGTCGGGCTGGGCCTCGTCGGACCGGTCATGGCCACCGTCCTAGGGTTCCTCGCCAACTACGTTCAGGCATGGCTCGTTGCGCTTGCGTTCGGAATCGACCTTTCGTTCATAGACGTAGCCGCGCTCGTGGCGATCAGCTCGCTTCTGAGCCTGCTGCCCGTTTCGGTCTCCGGCATCGGCGTCCGTGAGTCGTTCTTCGCGCTCGTCTTCCCCGCATTGGGGTCCGGCGAGACCCTGGGAATTGCGTTCGGCTTGGGCGTGTTCGCCGTGATCTATGTGCCAACGCTCCTCGTCGGTTTCATCGCCTGGCTCCGGTGGCCACCGACGACCTGACCAACGACTGATTCCGGTCACGATAGCGAGCATTTGCGACGCGCCCCTAGTGTCTGACGTAGAGCTCCAGGTTGACTTTGGTTTTCACCTTGAGCTGCTTGCGCATCGCCACCAACAGGAACCCGGCAGATCTGAGCTTACCCCTTACGCGGCTTGCACACTTGGGGTCCAGGACGGCGAAGGCCGTCTGTTCGAGCAGTGGATCTACGTTTTCAAGGTCCGCCGGCACCGCAGGCGCCGGAAAGCTCTTTCGCTCCGGACCGAAGACGGGTGTGGTCATTTGCGAGAGACGGTACAGGCCCGAGGCGTAAGTGTTGCCGCATCCAAGGTACAGGACGTCACCATAAGGTGTATCGGGTGGGCGAGCCTCAGGCATGCTTGCGACTCGATGGGAACCGACCGTTCGGGCATCGTGAGCGTGGCGAACCGCGAAATCGAAAAATACCAAATCGCCCGCGACCGAATCCCAGCCCTTCGACACCTGAGGCCGCCAGACGAGGTGCGTCACTCCGAGATCACGGTACAGATCCCAAACCTCGGCGGGCGACCCGAGCCGCCCATAGCTTATCCCAAATTGCCAACCGCCCCAATCGGAGGTCGTGCGTCGCGAGAGGCCGAGGTGTTCGTGGTTGTCGTGCAGCAAGACGTGTGCGTCCTGCGGGAGCGCATCGCGGACCTTGGTCCAGGTCGGGAACACGTTGAATCGCTGTTCGTAACGCCTCTCGAAGCCCGATGAAAGAAGGTCGTTAACACGCTTGATTGGAGCCCTGATCATTGCGTGCGTTTGAATGAAGTACACATCACCGCCGATGACGATCTGCGTGGCGATGAGTGCGCCCAGCATGAGTCTGGAGCCCCAGCCAGTACGCCAAACCCGGATGATCAGCGCGGCGGTGACGGCGGCGATCCAGGGCATCAGCGTTTGGAGGTAGCGATCTTGATGGTGGACCCAGAACCAAGCGAACAGGGCGAATTGGGTCAGGATCGTCAGTAACCAGATTCGTTTTGCGCGCCTCAAGAACAATAGACAGAGGAGCAGCAGCGTATAGAGAGAGCCGAAAACCGGAACGTCCCGGTGATACTGACGGTAGTCGTGGGGGATGAAAGAGAAGGTGACCAGGGCCGAGAGGGTTTCCTTCACGCCGCGCCAGTCGCGACTAGGACGCCAGAATTGGTGGTCCTTGTAGCCCCATTCAAAGAGCGTTGCAGCGTCCTGAGACCAGGGACGCAGTGACAAGTACTGGTGCAACGAGGGATAAAGCGGATCGCCGTACCAGATCCAGTTCCGGAGCCAGAAGAACGCGGTCGCACCGAGTGCAACCGCGCCTGCCGCGGCAGGACCCTTCCAAGAGACCCGTTGCTCCCGCACCGCGCGCCAAACGATGACCGCGGTGATGACGAGCGCGGGGCCCGGAATCAGCAGCATGCCTGCTGTGAGCTTTGGCATCGCCGCGCCGGCCATCATCAGGCCGAGCAACGCGAGGCGTCCCGGTGCCAAGCTCGGCACCGATCGGATCATCAGAACGAAGATCGGGAGCGCGAAGAGCGCCGCGATGTGATCGGCGCCTGCCGCGATGGACGAATCGTAGAGGAGCACCCCTGGGAACAGCAAGCGCGCCACCCAGCTCGCGCTGGCGCGAGCGCCGGGCACGAGGAGGCGCACCACTGGGGGAATCGTCGCGAGGGTCCAGACAAAGCAAGTGAGCTCCATGTGCGCGGCGAGCTCCACCCGATCGAAGAGCCCCGCTCCGGGCAATAGGAACGCCCAAGTGTAAAGCATGCTCGCCAAGTGCGGGTTCGTGGCGACTGTCCATCCCTCCCCGAAACGAGGCATGAAACCCAGATGTGCGTACTGCTCGGCGAGGGCGAGATGTTTCCATCGGGCATCGAACTGAACGTTGTCTGGCGTCAGCATCGTGAAATACAGCATCGCCAGCACAGCGAGCCCGAAGATCCATATTGCCAACGAGAGCATCGAAGGCGCCCGTCGTTTGGGTGCCCAGAATCGTGCGTGGCGGACGTACCGGCGGCAGTATCGCCACAAGGGCCGAGCTCCGGTTGCGATCATGAGCAGCGGCAGCAAGAAGAACGCTGCTCCGCGCAACCCGTGCAGAGCCCCGAGGATGTTCATCGCCAGGTAAAAAAGAACGACGCCAGCAGCGAAGCTCAGGCAGAGGGACTCGGCGAAAGGCAGAGGCGTCCCTCGCAGACGCCGCACCAGAGCGTAGCCGGCGCTCAGACAGCCGATGCTCCAGAAGGCGCAGGCCACCCAGTACACCGCGTAGCGCCAGAAGAGCCACTGCTGGACGGGATAGAAGTGGGAGTAGAACCTAGCGAAGCACACTGCGGAAAGTAACAACAGAATCGGGATGGCAATGCGCGCCCCCCCCCGGGCCCAACTCTCCGTGCCATCCGCGTGCATCGTCGCCGAACGGAGTATACATGACGCTATCTGCTGCGCACGAGTCGGAGGACATCGAACCGTGCGACCCTGTGCTTGCCGTTGGCGAGCCCAGAGTGTAAACCCCGGTCCATGCCGGCCGGGGACGTACGCCGGGAGGAGGATCAATGGCGAAGCATACGATCGTGCATGGTGTTGTTTTGGTGTCCGCGCTGCTTGCGTTGACCAGCTGCAAGAAAGACGAGTCTTCGACCACGGCTGTCGACGCGCAGAACGATCCGGTCAGGCTCCTGGATGCGGGGGCGGAGCCGAAGGCGGCGCTTCGCTACAAGATCGCGGAGGGCACGACGACGAAGTCGAACATGGACTTCGCGGTCGCGACGCTGGCGACGACCGAGGATGCCGCCGCGCTGTCGGTGGTGCCGGGCGTGCGGCTGCACATCGTGTCGGGGCCAGCGATGCGCACCAACAAGGGCGTGAAGTTCGAGGTGAACGTCGCCAAGGCGGAGCCCGCAATTCCGCAGGGCCTCGATCCGGAAATTGCCGAGGACCTTCGGCAAAGCGCTGCCATCCTCGATGATGTAGGCGGGACGGTCGAGATGAACGACCGCGGTGTCACCCTGTCGGCGTCGCTGAACGACAAAGCCAAGAACCCGGATCTGCCGGTGCGTCTCCTGGTCATGTTGGTCAACGCGCGCACCACGCTTTCGCGAGTGGCATTGCCCGCCGAGCCGGTGGGCCTCGGAGCGCGCTGGGAGGCTCGCAAGGAGCTCACGCTCTACGGCTTCAAAGTGGCACAGGTCGATTCCTACACGCTCATCGAGCGCGTAGGGGACGAGATCAAGCTCAACGTCACTGTTACCCAGACCGCGTTGCCCCAGACCGTCGACTTTGCAGAGGAGGGGACCTCGATCGGAGTCGAGGAAATGGTCGCCAACGCACGCGGCGAAATCATACTCAATCTGAACGCGCTCGAGTCCGATGCGGCCGCGGAGGGTCAAGCGAGGCACAGGCTCACGGTAACGGACGCGGACGGCACCCAGAAGGTCGAGATCAACAGGGCGTTCGAGATTCGGATGACCAACACCAGCGCTTTCGAATAGAAACATTGGGTGAGCGAGTACCGGGAGTCGTTTGACGCGGTGGTGGTAGGCTCAGGCCCCAACGGCCTGAGCGCTGCTGTCGCCTTGGCGCAGTCCGGGGCGTCGGTGCTGGTGCTCGAAGCCGCCGAGGAGATCGGTGGGGGGACGCGAACCGCGGAGCTGACGCTCCCCGGCTTTGCGCACGACGTGTGCTCGGCGGTTCACACGACCGGGATCCTCTCACCCTTCTTTCGCTCGCTGCCGCTGGAGCAGCACGGGCTCCGGTGGATTGTGCCGCGGGCTTCGGTGGCACATCCGCTCGACGAGCAGCCCGCGGTGATCATGTGGCGCTCGCTCGAGCAAACCTGCGCGGGGCTCGGTGCCGACGGGAGCGCATACCAGAACCTCATCGCTCCGTTCCTCGACGATCCGCAAGGCTTCTTCGGCGACGTGCTGGGGCCGCTCGCCTGGCCTCGACACCCGGGGATGTTCTTGCGGTTTGGGCTGTGCGCGATTTGGCCGGCCACCACGTTCGCCAATTGGCGATTTCAGCAGTCGCGAGCCACAGCGCTGTTCGCCGGATGCGCGGCGCACGCGATCTTGCCGCTCGACAAGATGTTCACCGCGGCTCTAGGCCTCATCTTTTCAATCGCCGGTCACGTCGAGCCCTGGCCCGTGGCGGCCGGTGGCTCCCAGGCGATCCCGAGGGCGCTCGGTGGTCTGCTGCGCGAGCTCGGCGGAGAGATTCGCACGGGCGTGAGGGTGACGTCCGCTGCCGATCTTCCGGCCGCCCGTGTCTACGTGTTCGACACCAGCCCCGATCAGCTCGCTTCGATCGCCGAGGAGGCGCTGCCGGGCCGCTATCGGCGGCGTCTTGGCCGCTATCGCTACGGGCCTGGGGCGTTCAAGCTCGACTGGGCGCTCGACGGCCCGATTCCATGGCGCGACCCCGACTGCCTGGAGGCATCCACGGTGCATCTAGGTGGCTCGCTCGAAGAAATCGCGGCGGGGGAAGCAGCCATGTTCCGAGGGAAGCATCCGGAGCGGCCCTACGTTCTGCTCTGCCAGCAAAGCCAGCTCGACCCGAGCCGCGCACCGGAAGGCCAGCATACGGGGTACGCGTACTGCCACGTTCCTGGTGGTTCCACGGTGGACATGACCGGGGTGATTGAAAATCAAGTCGAACGGTTCGCGCCCGGCTTCAAGGATCGGATCCTCTACCGACATGCGATGAACACGGAGGATTTTTTTCGCTACAATCCGAACTACGTGGGTGGTGCCATCACCGGTGGGGTTGCCGACGTGTTTCAACTCTTCGCCAGACCCGTTGCCCGACTCGATCCATACACGACACCCAACCCGCGCGTGTTTCTCTGCTCCGCATCCACGCCACCCGGTGGCGGCGTCCATGGGATGTGCGGCTATCACGCGGCGCAACGCGCATTGGAACGAATGGCGAAGTTCGAGCCGGTACCGTTGCTCGCTTAGACGGCTCAACCGATGAACCAGTAGGCCCAGGCGATGAAGACGAACTGAAACGGTAGCCGTAGCCAAAGCGCCCAGCGGGGGATCGGCTTGCTCGGGTTGAGCGAGATGTTGTTCGTGAGCATGTAAATGTTCGCCGGAAACACGGCAACGTAAAGTGCGATGAGGCCCCAGGCCGCCCAGGGGCGCGTCGCGGGGACGAGAAGCCCCAGGCCGCCGAGAATCTCGAAGAACCCGCTGATGTACACGAGCGCCAGCGGGGCGGGCAAGAACTTCGGCACGATTCGCACGAAAGGCTTGGGCTGCGCAAAGTGCAGGATCCCGATGGCGATCATCGCGAGCGCAAGCACCCAGAGTGCGGTTAGCTGTAGCGGCGACACCTTCGGGGTTCTACTTCAAGTCTGGCTCGAGAGATAGCTCCGGGGCGTCGCTGGGTCAGGAGCGTTTGCTGATTCTTTCCTTCGTCCTGCGAAATAGGCGCCGGATCTTCACACCGAGCACGAGGAAGGCGAAGAGCAACACCAGCAGGACAATCATGTTGACCCAAGGGACGTACACGTAGTCCTTATCCACCTCTTTCAGCGAGAGGATGTTCGGATAGGAATCCAGGATGGTGATGCGAACCCCGTAATACTTCAGCAGCGCCACCTGCTCGGTCTTCGCCTCTGCCGCATCGACGGTACTGCTTGCGAGCTTCGAAGCCTCGGCCGCGATGTCACCGGAGTCCCATTTGAAATACCAGGCGTTGTCCTCGTTCCGAAACACGCGCGACTCCTTCGAATCTAGCTCCGTGGCGTACACGAATCGCACGTCGCGCGTGGTGCCTCCACTGCCCGCCGCGTCCTTGCGATCCATCCTCTTGACCTCGGTACCCGTGACCAAGACCTTCGTCGCACGGGGCATGAAGTAGTAGATCGTCCCCGCAAAGAGCAGAGTCACCAACAGCGCTAGCGCTACACCGACTTTTCGCATCATCTGGCTCCTACACCACGAGTCATACGGCCATTGCGGGTGCGGGCGCAACCGTGAAGCGCATCGAGAGCTCGGCTCAGGTGCCGGCCGCTACCACCCGTTTTCGCAAGAGCGAAAGGCGCTGGGTCCAAATCTCGCGGATCGCCGCCGCGGCCATTGGGAGGGCCAGCTTGGGCTTGAGGAACTCGCTCCAAGGGGCCTCGCCCATCATGATGTCTGCCCACGCAAAGAAGAACGCATCGTCTCGCTCGTTCGCGACTTTTGCCATCGAGTCGACGAGCTCGGGGAAGCGCGCCATCAATAGCGAAGCCTTTTGGGCCAGCCCGAACTTGCTCCCAAACTCCTTGTGCCACTTGTCCTGGTACGTCGCGAGATAGCGCTCGTCGAAACGCCCGACGCGGAAAGCCTCGGCGAGGGTGTCCGCGGCTTGCTCCGCGCCCTCCATCGCAAACTGGATCCCCTCACCGGTCAGCGGGTCGATGTGGCCGGCCGCGTCGCCGATGATGAGCAGGTTGTCGGCGTAGCTCTTGGGGATCCCACCGAGGCGCAGCCACGCGCCCCTCATCGGCTCGATCTTGTAGTCTGATCCGAGATGCCGTCTGATGATTGGGTTCTTGTCGAGCAAGCCCTGGTGCAAGGTCTTCAAGTCGTTTGGCACCGCATTGCCACCCGGAATGATGTACGTGCAGAAGTTGAGCTCATCGTTCGGGTGGCGGAAGATCGCGGCGTAGCCCGGCAGCAGCTCGCGTTCCATGTAACAGATACCGTCGGTTTCGAACGAATGGGTTCCGCCCTCGATGAATGCGCGGCTGCAGATGGCGCCCGGGTTGTCTTTGACGATTCCGAGCGTGCGAGCGAGCTTCGAATGGGCCCCGTCCGCCAAGACCAGCGTTCGCGCTCTGAATTTCCTGCTACGGGCATGGGCGGTCCATGTGCCGGCCCGTTCATCGAAGACGACTTTGTCGATTGCGGCCTCTTCGACGAGCTCGGCGCCAGCCGACTGCGCGGCGCGGACGATGCGCTCGTCCATGATGATCCGCTTCGCCGACATCGGGGTGCCCTTGGGGTTTTCGGAGGAGTCGCTGAGGCACTCGATGCGGGCCGGGCTGACGAAGCCGCCCGAGGTCGTAAACAGGCATTCGCCGGCGTCGATCATCTGGCGGAGCACACCCATCTTCTCCAGGTGGCGCTGAGCCCGGGGAATGACCGCATCACCGCAGAACTTGTCGCGCGGGAACTTTGCTTTGTCGATCAGCAGGACGCGGATGTCCCGTCGAGCGAGGTACCAGGCGCAGGTGGCACCAGCGGGTCCGGCGCCGACGATGGCCACGTCATGGAGCGGTTCAGACATGGTCCGACTTCTATCGAAGTCGGGGTCCAGGTTCAATAGAGGAGGCTCAACGCCAGCATGGCGCCAGCGCTAGGCCTCGATTTCGAACGTCATCCCAGCCGCACGCAACCGTTCGACCAGACGCATGCCCATCGTGGGGGCGGGTGTGCGAATTCCGCCGTCGACCTGTAGCTCTCTGCCCTGTAACGCCAGGCAGAGCGCCGACTCCGAGAGCATCACCGCGGTCGAGCCGTACCCCGGGTCGCGCTGGTCGGCGACGACGCCGCGGACCGACTTGCCGCCCCCCAGTGCGATCAACTGCATCTTGAAGCGACCTTTGGCGCGAGATTCGGCACTCGGACCTTCACCCGGCGAGGGGAGACGCTTCTCGACCAACGGTCTGCTGAGCGGGATGGCCAGGGACGCCATGAATGCCAGCATCCCCGCCGCCACCGACACCGCGACGGACAGCCCCTTCGGACCCTTGCCGGTTCCCACAACCTCGGAATACCGAAAGTCCGCGCCCCAGGGCTGGCCCATCAGGAAGTGGCTTCGCCGGACGATGCGCGTGTTGTGGCTCGCCATGATGAATGGCCCGGTCCACATATCGAAGTCCTTATCGAAGCGGACTCCGGTCTGATCGCGTTGATCAGGTCCGCGAACGCCCTTGGGATTGAGCGCGTACGGATTGCCCAGCAGCTTTCGGAGGTTCGGATTGACCTTCATCTCGTCGACGATGTTCATCATGCTAGCGATCGTGCCCCCGCTGAACGCGCCCCGCATGTCGACCGCCGCCATCTTGACCTGCGAGGCGTACTTGCCGTGCCGCTGCTTGAACGCTTCTTGAACCATCAGCGTGCCGAGGTCCGAAGGAATCGAATCGTAGCCGCAGGAGTGCACGATGCGCGCGCCTGTATTTTTCGCTTCCTCGTGGTGGGCATCGATCATCGCCCGAACGAACTGCGTCTCCCCGGTCAAGTCACAGTAGTCGGTGCCATGGCGCACGCATGCCCCCACGATCTCGGCGCCGTACTTGGCGTAGGGGCCGACCGTGCTGATCAGGACCTCGGTTTTGCCGGCGATCTCGTCGAGGGAGTCGGCATCGAAGCTGTCGCCTATCAGGATCGGAAGCTCCGCCGCGCCAATGTCGTTGGCGACCCGTTGGAGCTTCTCTTCGTTCCGTCCGGCCAGCGCGAGCCGTAGACCCGAATCGCCGTCAACGTAGTTTCGCACGAGGTACTCGGCAACCAGGCGTCCGGTAAAACCGGTGGCGCCCCAAAGGACGATGTCGAAGTCACGAGAGCGGTCGCGTGTGCGTGAGAGGGTCATCGAGTACTCATAGGGCAAGCGCCGTCTGGGCGCCAATCTGCCATGGTCGACCTCCGCGCACCTCGAACCCGGCGACTATATCCGATTTCGCTTTGCTGGGTCGAGGCAATCCTCGTCGTGCTAGCCTCGAGCTCCGAAACGACGACGATCATGACTGAGATCAAGAACGAGCTCGGCTACCGCAGGTACGAATGGAAATGCGATAGCCGAAACGCTGCCTCTCGCAGAGCAGCGGAGCGCCTCGGCTTTCGCGTCGAATTTCGACCGGGCAGGGCGCCAGCGTCAGCGCTTGGAGACGTTCTTGCCGACGCGGCTCTCTACGGCTTCAACAACTTGAACGCGTGAGACCATTCGTTGCGTGCGAAGCCAGGAATGCACCATAGGATGCACAGCGGCTCAATCGCCCGCGCGGCCTCGACGGAGCCCATGTCTTCCGTTTCCCACCCGAATTCATCCAAGATCGCGCTGACCTGCTTCTTTGCTGCCTCGTCGTTCCCGCAAATGAACATGGTGGGTTTCATGCCTCCGAACTCGGGATCGACCATGAGGGCATTGCCGACGCAGGAGAAGGCCTTGACGAAGTGAGCCTTGGGGGCCTTGTGCTGAAGACGCTCCATCAGCGAATCGTTGTAGCTGGTGAAGAACTTCAGGACGCCGTGGTCCGGTGGCTCGGCGGCGATGGGGTTCGTCGCATCGATGACGACCTTACCAGCGAGGTTCTGCGGACCGCAGAGGTCGACGGCCGATTCGGCCGCAGTCCCTTTGACGGCGAGAACGACGAGATCAGCCCAGCTCGCGGCTTCCTCGAACGTTCCCGTGGAGGCGTGCCTTCCCGCGGCGCCCTTCCACTCGTCCAGCTTGGAGGGGTCGCGCGAGGCCCGCATCACCTCGTGCCCGTACTTGAGAAATCCATTGGCCAGCGACTTGCCGACGTCGCCCGAGCCAATGACCGCAATTTTCGAAATCGTCATGATCCACTCCAACAACGAAAGCCGTCCCCGTCCAGCACGCGAACGCGTCGCAAACCGTACGCGCGTCCAGTTGCCACCACTGCAACGAAAAACTCGCGCTGATGTACGGCAGCCACGGCGAGTTGTTCGGGAGCAGGCCTGGTCTGGCGCCGGTCTTCCTTTGGTCTTCCTTGCTGAGAAAGCCGCCGTTCGAGTCTCCGAACGCTTGCCTCCGGGGCCATGGGCATGACGCCGAACTGCGGTTGGCCTTGCTCGGCCGCAGCGTCGTCAGCATCGGCATTGGCCGTGAACGTCACGACCAGGAGCAGCATGACCCAGAAGCGAGCTCTTCTCATGGCTGTCGCCGGACCGTAGCACAAGTCGGCTGGCGGAGTCAGCGGCGCCCCCAGGCGTCGAGTCACTCCCCTCGGCCGCTGCCCGTCGCGCCGTCCCACGCTATGCGTCGTGCTGGCTTGGTCACGCTCTGGGTGCTGGGCGGTTGCGCAGGTCCCAAAGCGGTCCGCGGATCCGATACACCAGGACTGGACAACTCAGCCATGAGCACGATTTGGATCGCAAAACGAGCGTTTGACCGAGGACAGCGCGCTTCCCATCCCCGACGCAAGGCTCAAGGTCTTGTCTACCTCGAGGCCGCCTGAAGCGGTCTGCCTCATCGAGCGTCATGGGGGTATTCTCATCACGGGCGACTCACTCCAACGCACGGCCGCCCCGGACCAGTACTACAGCTTTCTGGCCAAGATCATGACGAAGCGAATGGGGTTCATAGAAGCCGTATAACGTCGACCCTGGCTGGCTGCAGTTTGCGGGTCCGACGGCCGCTGACGTTCGTTCCGTCCTCGACCTCCAGTTCGAGCACGTGCTGCTGGCCCATGGCGATGCGGTCATCGGAGGCGCCAAGGAAAAGCATCGACCGACGATCGAAGGCGAGCTGAAGGGGTGTCAGAGCTAGTGGCGAGCAGCCGCGATCAGCGCGCGGCGCCTGAGGGTGTCGCTTGGCTCTCGTAGATCGTCACGCCGCCGACGAGCGTTCGTACGACTTCGATATCGCGGAGGTCGCCCTCGTATTCGAGAGGGTTCTCGGACAGGATCACGAGGTCGGCCTGCTTGCCGGCTTCGATCGAGCCGAGCTCCTTTTCCAGCCGGAGCTGCCAAGCGGCGTCGGATGTCATCGCGCGAAGCGACTGCTCGACGGAAATGCGTTCGTCCGGACCGAGGGGCTGACCGCTTGATGTCTGTCGCGCCACCGGCGCCCAAAGCTGCAGCATCGAGTCGATCGGTACGACCGGGGCGTCGAGGTGGGTCGTGAAAGGAATCCCTAGCGCGAGCGCGCTTGCCGCCGGGCTGATGCGTGCAGCGCGCTCCGGGCCGAGGAAGACGTCGCGGTGCCGGTCGCCCCAATAGTAGACGTGCGCGCTGAAGAAGCTCGGTGTGACGCCGAGCGTCTTCATCCGTTGTAGCTGATCCGAGCGCGACATCTGCGCGTGCACGAGGATGGGTCGCGCGTCCTGCACAGGGCAGGCTTCGAGGGCGGCCTCCCAGGCATCGAGGAACTGTTCGATCGCCGCGTCCCCATTTCCATGCACCGCCACTTGTTGGCCCGCGCAATGAGCCGCCTTGACCTGCCCGTTCAGAGCCTGCGCGTCGATGTTGGGATAGCCGCGATAGTCCGCCGCACGCTCGCCCTCGTGATAGTAGGGCTCGCTCAGGAATCCGGTGTAACCCTGAATCGACCCGTCACCCACGAATTTCGTCGCGCCGATGTGCACGCGCTCGCTTGCAAACTCGGCGAGACTCAGCCTGCCCTCAGCCGCTAGAAGGCCGAGCTCATCCTGCGGCCATACGACCAGTCGCTGCGGGATCAGGCCAAGCTTCGAGGCTCCGCTCATCGCCTTGATCTGCTCGAGCGTCGCGAGCCCGTTCTCAACCGTCGTAAAGCCTTGCGCAGCATATGTGTCCACCGCTGAACGAAGCACGGCGAGCTGCTGCAATGGCGGCAAGTCGAGCGCCTCGAGTTGAAGGGGCCGTGCCGCGGTCTCCAGGAGCAATCCGGTCGGCTCGCCCGTGTCGGGATCCTTGCGGATCTCTCCGCCCGGCGGGTCGGGCGATCCGGCCGTGATGCCGGCGCGCTGCAGAGCAAGCGAGTTGACGGCCGCCATGTGCCCGGAGATGTGCATCGCGAGGATCGGGCGACGGGTCGATACGCTATCCAGATCTGCGCTGGTCAAGTGCCGTTGCTCCCTCAGCATCGTGTCGTCGTATCCGAAGCCGATGAGCCAACCGTCTCCCCGGTGATCCTCGTCTGCCCTCCTCAGGGCTTCCAAAGCTTGCGGGATGCTCTCGATCGAGCCGATGGGCGGACTGTTCAAGTCTGCTGCGACCGCCACGAGCCCAACTCCAGGAAAGTGGCCATGGGCTTCGATGAACCCGGGCACGACCGTGCGCCCCTGCAGGTCCAACTCGACGTCGGCCTTCGCCGCCCAGGACTGCACATCTGCGTCGCTTCCGACGGCGATGATCCGATCGCCCTCGATCACCAGCGCAGTCGCCCGTCGACCGTTGGCGTCCATCGTGAGGACCTGCCCGTTGGTCCAGACCTGGAGCCCAGGCGGCGACGGGTGCAAGCGCAGCCACGCGATGCCGCCTCCGACCGCGACGAGAAGAATCAGGGCGACAAGCGCCGCGACCAGTCCCATGACGAGCTTGCCCACGGCGACCATGCTACCACGGTCGGAGAGCCCAACGGCCCTACGAACCTTGCGGTGAGGAACCGTGAAACGACTTCCTATCCTGATCCTGCGTGCAGTCGTTATCGGGCTGCTCCTGGGTGCATCCAGCTGCACGAGCACCTCAGCTTGCGAGTACTACGATTGCTGCCACGCGACGGTTCCAGCAGCCGAGTGTTATTCTGAGCGGCGCGACCCAGAATCCGAGCAGGTGGACATGGCGACGAAGATCGCGCTTCGGTACATCGACAGTCACCCCATCGAGAAAGAGCTCTGGGATTGGAAATCGGGCGTGTTGATGCACGCACTGACCGAGCTCTATCGAGTGACGGGCGAACCGCTCCTTCACGACTACTACCAGTCCTGGTTGGACTACCGAATCGCGCAGGGCTACCAAATGGTGTGGAGTGATAGCTGTCCGCCCGCCATCACCGCGATCGCGCTGCTGAGTGAGAAGCCGACGGACGCCTATCGGCAAGTCGTCGACGACACGCTCGAGTATCTCGACGTTGTAGCGCCGCGAACCGAAGAGGGGGGTATTAGCCACAATGGCATCGCCGGGGGGAAGTCGGTCTGGCTCGACAGCCTCTTCATGTTTGGGATGGTGTTGAATCGTTGGGGCGAGCTGGAGGATCCCGCCCGTCTCGAGATGATGTCGGAGCAGGTCCGGATCTTCGCCGGCGTGCTGCAGGACGAGAGCGGTTTCATGCGGCACGCGCAGGACTGGCCCGGCTATGATGAAAGCGTCTACTGGGCGCGCGGCAATGGTTGGGTCGTGGCATCGCTTGCGGACTACCTGCGCATCCGGGTCGAGCGAGACGAAACCGACCCCGAAGTCGAGAAGGTGTTTCGGGATCACGTTCGAGCGATCATTGGCGCTCAACGACAACCGAGCGGCCTCTGGCTGACGGTGATGAGCCACCCCGATGAGCCAGACAACTATCTCGAAACCAGTGCGAGCGCGTTGTTCGCCTACGGGATTGCTCGCGCCTACCGGTATGGGATCCTCGGGGATCAAGAACGGAGGGTTGCGCAAGAGGCCGTCGAAGGCCTCAAGCAGATGATCCGCGACGATGGCGACGGACCCGTCGTCACCGGGGTTTCGCTCGCCACGGACCCCTGGTCGCTCCAGGAGTACCTCCATGTGGCCACGAGAGACGACGTGAACTACGGCGTCGGGGCGGTGATCCTGGCCCTGCTGGAAACGTCCGGCTTGCCCGATTGAGGCGTGCGCCGAGTCCCGCCGCGATTTCGTTTGGTGCACCAGCTAGATGGCGTGCTGCACCACCAGAACCGTCATCCAGAGCATGCAGATCAGCTGAACGAAAAAGAAGCCAAAGCGCAGCGAGGCGAGGAGGTTCGTCTGCTCCCCCGACACGTGAATCAACGTCTGCACGATGCGGGCCCCGATCAGCGTGAGCGCCAAGATGTCCAACGTGGAGCTGCGCGCATTGCTCACCACGATGGCAAGGACGATCGCGCCATAGATCGGTAGATTCTCGAGACAGTTCAGGTGGGCGCGCATCGCGCGGCGGTAACGATCGGAACCCTCGATCTGATCTGCGCGGAACTCTTTGACTTGAACCCGGCCGGCGAAGATCAGACCCCACCGGTAGACGCCGATGGTCAGGATCAGCACCAGCATCGACCAGACTGCGAACGCGAGCAGGACCCAGACCGGAATAGACATTTCCATGTTGCACTTTTATCACGGGTGCTGTCGGCCTAGTTGGCGCAGAAGCATGGCCCACGATCGGTCGAGACGTCTCGCAGAGAAAAAGCCTCACCGAACTCGGGCTTGGCGGCCCCGTGAAGTCACCGCTTCGCCCCGACCACGGGCCTTCGCCAGTCGCTCTGAGTTGGAACCAAGTGGTGGGTTCCTCTCCGAAGGGACGCACCAGCCGAAATCCTCGGCGACGACATCGCCCGCCCTGAACCCGGCGGTGCGAAGTTGTTCGGCAAGCCACAACGCTAGAGCCTTCCCGAAGATTGCCGGATTGGTCTCTAGGTCTTCCCCGGCGATCGCCGCGAAAGCGGAGGACTCGAACGTAAGCAGCGGACTCTGTTTCATGGTGACGCCATCCTCGCCAAGAACAGCCACCGAGCACTCACGCACCTTAGCGCAAGCCCGCGGGCGCGAGCGGCCCTCGCCGCAAGGGAGATGCGCTCCAAGAAAAGCCAGGAGGAATCCGGGCTTAGATCGCGCCGCAAACTGAAAGGCCCCGAGACCATTCGTGATCTCGGGGCCGGCGTCCCCACCCGGGCGAAACCTCGAACGGGATCCCCGCCGAGTTCGACATCGAGTTCTAGCCGCGGCCGTCCGCTCGGCCCGACGCATGTGCCGCTGTCCGACACTCTGCATTGCGACCGCCCGCACGAAGCGCACCGTACCGCGTGGCATCGGGAACGGCTTTACAGCGAGACGCCTTGGTGACATGCCCGGCTCAGGCTCACTCATCCCCCGTCGGCAGCCCCTCCGTCGGATTCTGTAAGCCAACGTTGTCACGTCTCAGTGCCCCGTCGTCACGTGGCGGCCGCCGGCGCTCCGCCGCCAATTCCGCCGTTTTCAGCCCCGCTTGTGCTCGTAACCTTGAAATCAGGTCACGCAGCTTCGGTACGGCTTTTGATGGTGCCTTGGGCGTGCATCCTTGCGGCGTCTCACCCCAGTCCAAGCCCGCGCGAATCTACCGGCCGCGGACGTCTGAAAACGGCGTTCTCCAGAGCTTGGTGCGCAAACACCTACAGACGTTTCTTTCCGAGTTCGAGCAGCAAAACCCCGACCGCCACGTGCCTCTCTTTGTCAAGCGCAACACCCCGAGGACGCTCGGCCTGCGCATCGGTGCCGTGATACTGGCGCTGGTCGGTTGCGACCGGCAGCCTGCTGACGAAGCCACACCCGAGTCAACCGCACCCGTACGCGAGGACCTGCTCATCGGCTATGGCCTGCTGGCTGACACCCTGTCAGATGAGTCGCACTTGGGGACCCTCGACCTCTTCAAGACGCTGACGCTCAATGCTCCGAACGACGCCATTGCCAAGATGATGCAGACCCTGAGCGAGACGTCGACGCGGCGCGCCGCCGAGCTCTCGGGGCTGCGTCACCTTGCGCCGGACGTGTCGGGCAAGCCGACGACACCAAGCCCAATCGGTGACGCAATCACTGCCGTCGCCAAGGAATTCGGTAAATCGGAGATGCTCAGCCGCAGCGGCGGATTCGACGTCCGTTTTGTGCTCCTTCAGGCGCAGGCCACCCGAATGGTTGCTGCCATGGCGACGGCTACCGCGCGCTTCGATCCCAACCCTGAGCGCAAGGCGTGGTTGAAGAGCCTCGCAACCGAGTACGAAGGCTACCGCGTCGACCTGATCAAGTACCTCGGCGTACGAGCGGACTCGCCCTAGCCCGGACCATTCATCACGCGAAAATGGATCGGGGAGAGTTGGCCCCAAGCGAGCGCGGTTCAGCGCGTACGGGGCGGCACCCGACGTCGCTCGCCCCGTGCCAACCTCGGCTGAGGCACTCCTCGCCGGAAGACTGGTCGAGCGACCCTCTGGATTGCTGCCGTGCAATGCAACTGTGAAGCTGACCGGCGTATGCGACGCGAATGCGTGTAGTAACGAGGTCGAGATCATTCCCTTCCCCGCGTGCTCTTCGCAGCCGCGAACAACGTGTGCATCGCCGATGGGCCGCTCAGCGAGCGCGGCTGCTTCTTGTGCCGCGGCGACGAGTGCGACCCGCAGCCGGTGCCGACCCGCGACTCCTGCCTTGGCGGTACCGACTGCGCCGTCCGCGAGATTTGCGCCACGCTTGGCTGCGTCGGCGAGTGCGCCAGGAAAGAGGTCTGAAAAAGGCGTTCATCGCATCGGGCGTGCGGGAACGAGAAGGCCGGCAAGGACCAGCACCTCGTTCGGGCGCGTGGTGCGCCACTGTAGGGTGTCAACCGACCCCGCCTAGCCGATACGATTCACGGAGTCGGGTTGTGGGGGAACGCAACCCAATCATGGGGGAATCGATGAATAGGATTGTTGGCGCGGCGGCGTTCCTGCTGCTTTTTCTATTGGGCTGCTCGAACGGAGGCAGCGATGCTTGTGACCCAATCGCCCAAACCGGGTGCGACGAAGGCCTCGTTTGCGAGGACCTGGTCGACGGGGGCACGGCCTGCTTCGCCCCGGTCGTTCTTCGGGGCAAGGTCTTCGACCGTGCCGACGAGAGCGGCATCGAGGGCGCAACCGTCGTGGCGTTGGACGCCAATCGGGCGCCGGCTAGCACCGTGGCGGTCACTGACATCAGCGGCGACTATGAGATTCGGGTCGCCAGGCAGCGAGATGCGGACGGCAATCCTCAAGGAGGCGACGTCACCC
>JBAVOF010000443.1:0-43515 GCA_049691835.1 Polyangiales bacterium | reverse complement strand
CTGGAGTGATCGCGCCCAGCTTGGTCTGCCCAGTGATCGTCATGAGGTAGAGGCTGCCGCTGAAGATAGTGACACCCCCGACGAAACACCAACCAGCGAGCACCGCCGAAGCGCCCGCGCCGCGATGCACCAGCCATGCGACGAACGCCAAAGCCAGAGCATGCGATAGATGGTAGTGAGCGGCGGTGTTCCACCAGTCCAGACGCTTCAGCCCGTCCGGGACCGATGCAAGGCGCGATTTCATCCAGTGTGCGCCGAATGCGCCTAGAGCGACTGCGCTCAATCCAAGCAATCCCGATAGCATCACGAAGACTCTGCTCATGGCGCGTCATGATGGGCCAACTGGCGCTTCCTCACCAGGCCGCTCGCAAGCCCCTCGCAAGCCAGCGGGTTAGGCTTGCGAAGCGAGCTGCGTTATGGGAAGCCATGGCTCCTAAATGACGGCAGATTTCGGCGTAAACCAAGGGCTGGTCGAAGAGCAATTTCTCAAGTGGGTAGACAACCCATTAGCGGTAGACCCGGCTTGGCGTACGTACTTCGAGAGCCTCTCACCCACGGACTGGCCGCAGATCTCGAGCGCAGGGGCAATCCTCGCACCCGTGACCGCGGCGGGCTTGCTGAGCCCGGTGCGCCTCCCCACGGACGGAAACGGGTCATCAGCATGGCCGCCACCATCGGCCGAGCTCGATGGCGAGGAACGGGCGCGCGATTCTGTGTTCTTGCCGCCGACTGCGGAGACGACCTTGGCGCCGCTCATCCCCGAAGGGCGGACGTCCTTTCCACCTTCTTCGGAGGTGCTCGCCGCAAACGAGCTCCAGGCCCGTCTTTCGGCGTTGATCAACGCCTATCGCGTGCGCGGGCACCTTTTTGCGAACCTGGACCCGCTCGGTCTGCACCCGCCCCCGGCCGAAGGCGAGTTCGTGCTGAAACGCTACGGGTTAGCCCACGTCGATCCGGACACCATCTTTTCGACAGGCGACTTGGCCGGTCCCGCGACGGAGCCGCTCCGGTCCGTGCTTGCGCGGTTGAAAGACACCTATGCGCGGACGGTCGGCGTCGAGTTCACGTCCCTGGAAAACCAGGAAGCCCGTGATTGGCTTCGTGAACGCATGGAGCTCACGGGGAACCACATCGATCTCAGCCGCGAACAGCAGATTCGCATCCTGACTAAACTGACGGACGCCGAGATTTTCGAGCAGTTCCTGCACACGAAATACACCGGGGCCAAGCGTTTCTCGCTAGAGGGCGGCGAGAGCGTGATCCCGATGCTCGACATCCTCACCGAACGTGCCTCGGAGCTCGGCGTCGAGGAGATGGTCATCGGAATGGCGCACCGCGGACGGCTCAACGTGATGGTCAACATCATGGAAATGAACGTTCGTCAAATCTTCGCTGGTTTCGAAGACGACGACCCGGAAGCGTACGTCGGGCGCGGCGACGTGAAATATCACCTCGGTTACTCACTCGATCGGAAGACCGCGAGCGGAAACAACATTCACATGACGCTCGCGTTCAACCCGAGCCATCTAGAGTGGGTCAACCCTGTCGTGGAGGGTCGTGTCCGCGCCAAACAGGACCGCAAAGGCGATGAGGAACGGATCACCGTGCTGCCCCTCCTGATCCACGGCGACGCATCATTCGTCGGGCAAGGCGTGGTCGCCGAGACCTTGAACCTCAGTCGTCTGCGGGCGTTCGAAACCGGCGGCACCGTCCACGTGGTAATCAACAATCAAATCGGATTCACCACGAATCCAGAGGATTCACGCTCCACCGCGTACTGCACGGATATCACCCGAATGCTTCGTTGTCCGGTGTTTCACGTGAATGGCGAAGACCCCGAGGCGGTGGCTCAGGCGGTGACCTTGGCGACTGAGTACCGGCAGCGCTTCCACGGTGATGTCGTGTTGGACCTCTTCTGCTACCGGAAATACGGTCACAATGAGGGCGACGAGCCGCGGTTCACCCAGCCGGAAATGTACGCGGCCATCGACCGGAAGCAGACGGTGCGCGAAGTCTACATCGGTCACCTCGTGAAGACGGGAAAGATCACGACCGAGCAGGCCGAGGAGATCAAGGTCCGCCGCCAGTTGGACTTGGAAAGCGCCCTCGAGGACACACGAAAGAACGGGAACTACAACCTCATTCCGGCGTCGATGCTGGGGCTTTGGACCGAGTACAAGGGCGGCAGCGACCTCGACGTACCGGACGCAGACACGCGGTTTCCACGGGACGAGCTGATCGAGGCGCTCGATCGGATGACTAGTTACCCCGACTGGTTCACGCCACACCCACGCGTCGAGCGATTCGTCCTGGACAAGCAGCGCAAGGTCATGGAAACCGGGGATGGTGTCGACTGGGGCACCGCCGAGAACCTAGCCTTCGCAAGCCTTCTCCTACAGGGCGTCCGATGCAGGTTGACCGGCCAAGACGCGCGACGCGGCACGTTCAGCCATCGACATGCCGTCATCTTCGACTCGGAGACGGGCCGCCGATACACCCGGCTTGGCCACCTGAGCCCCGACCAGGCGCACTTGGAAATCTATGACAGCTCGCTGTCGGAGGCCGGGGTCCTCGGTTTCGAATGGGGCTACTCGCTCGATTCGCCAGATGCTCTGGTCTGTTGGGAGGCGCAGTTCGGCGACTTCGTCAACGTCGCGCAGGTAATCATCGACCAGTTCATTTCCTCGTCCGAGGACAAATGGCATCGGTTGAGCGGCTTGGTGATGCTTCTGCCGCACGGGATGGAAGGTCAAGGACCGGAGCACTCCAGCGCAAGGCTCGAGCGGTTCCTGCTCTTGTGCGCCGAAGACAACATGCAGGTGGTCAACCTGACCACGCCGGCCCAGCTGTTCCACTGCCTACGGCGTCAGGTGCTGCGACCTTGGCGCAAGCCGCTGGTCGTCATGAGCCCGAAGAGCCTCCTGCGACACCGTCGCGCGATCAACACCTTGGACGATCTCGCGGAGGGCGGTTTCCAACGAATCATTCCCGACGATCCGGCGATCGATCCCGCCAAGGTACGACGTCTTCTGCTCTGCACGGGCAAGATTTACTACGACATCGTGGAGCGCAGAGAGCAGACCGAAGCCAATGACATCGGGATCCTCCGTATCGAGCAACTCTACCCACTCCGCGCCAGCGAGCTGCAGACACGACTCGCCCCGTATCCAAAGGACGTCGACTTGGTTTGGGTTCAAGAGGAGCCGTGGAACATGGGCGCTTGGTACTTCATGCGTGCGAGGCTTCCCGAGATTATCGGCAACCAGCAACCCCTGCGCTGTATCGCCCGACCGGAAAGCGCGAGTCCCGCGACTGGCTCCGGCGCGTCACACCGGCTCGAGCAGAGGCTTCTGATCGACGAAGTCTTCAGCTAGCCGAAACCCGGGGCGGGTGAACAGGGGCGCAGAACCCGCCTCCCGCTTTCGGCATGACGAGTGATCGAACTACTTTCCCGCCTTGACCGAAATGCTGCGAGGCGTTGGAGCTTCCTTCTTGGGGAGCCTCAACGCGAGCACGCCGTTCTTCAAATCAGCGCTGATCTTGTCCGTTTCGACCGTCTCGGGCAGTGTGAACGAGCGGCTGAAGCTGCCGTACTGACGCTCGACCCGACGATATGTGCCTTCACTCTCCTCCTTCTCGACCTTGCGCTCACCCCGGATGGTGAGGACGTTCTTCTCGACGTCGACTTGAACCTCGTCCGGCGACAAGCCCGGCACCTCAGCATCCACGAAGAACGCGTCGTCCTCCTCGCGAATGTCGACCGCAACGTGAAGCGCCTGCTTCGAGAGCCCCTTGCCACTGAAGAAGTGGTCATGGAGGCGGTTCATCTCTTCGAATGGATCCCAACGAACCAACATGATGTAATCCTCCGTCGACCTGCACTCGCAGGCCGGCCAACGGTCGGATCAACCCGAAACGCCACCATCGCGCCTCGGGCAAGCTCCGACGATCATCCTAAGCTAAGCATGGAAATCGGGGTGTCAACTCTCGAATTGACTGCGTTTCGCGCCGCGATAGGCTAGCTTGAATGAGGTCGTCAGCGCTCGTGTTCGTGGTTGCGATGATGGGTGCTCTGCTGCCCGCTGGCTGCGTCGAGGATGTGCGATTCAACCCCTCGGGTTGCGAGGTCCACGTCCGCGGCCGATGGCTCGTCGACGGACAGGACCCGACCCTCCAAACCTGCGAAGACATCGCACTGGTCGAGTTGGCGATCATCGACGACGCAGAGCTTCAATTTTGGGTTGCGCCGGAGTTCACGTTGAAATGCGATGCCGAGAGCGACGCCAATGCGGTCGTCGTGGATGGGGGCGCGTACCTCGATACGATGCTCGTGACTCGGAACCGCTGCGATGGCACCGGCGCAATCCTTGCCGAGCCACTCAACAACGAATACAAATCCCGATGGCGCGCTGAGACCGACCTCAAGTTCATCGTGGATTGCTCGCCAATTCAGACGACCCAAATCGTCCCTGTCGATGGAGGTACCCAACTGCTGCTCGATCTGGGCACGGTGGACTTCCAGACTGCGGACGCCGGGGTAATCTGCCCCGAATCCTGATCCCTTGCGATCTCGACGCACGCCGACTAGAGCCAGACAGTGTTTCGCTTTCCCCCATTGACCCCGTTCGTGAAGAAGCTGCTAGTCGCGCTTTTTGGCGCCTGGATCGTGCAAATCATCCTTCAAAACTGGGCGGGCCTGCCGATCTTCGAGTGGCTCGCGTTGAGCACCGCGGCGCCGGGCCTGCATACGATTTGGCAGCTCGGTACCCATGTCTTGGCCTTCCCCACCGGCCCACAAGCCGTATTCTCGATGCTGATATCGCTCGTGTTCCTCTGGTGGATGCTCGCTCCATTCGAGCAGCGGTTCGGGGAAAAGCGCACGATTCAGCTCTGCGTTACTGCGGCGCTGTCCTCTGCGATCTTGGCGCTCCTCGTAGGCCAACTCGTTCCGAATCCCTCTGCACTATACGGCGCCCAGGCAATCCTGCTGGGGTCAATTGCGGCGTTTGCGTGGTCGTACCGCGGACAAGGCCGAATGAGCTTTTTCGGCGTGATCGACATGAAGCCCGTGCATATCATCTACCTGGTGTTGGCGTTGAGCGTCCTGATGTTCATGACCTCGGGTGATGCCGTTGCACTGGCGGCCGACATTGGCGCGATCGGCGGCGGCATGGCGTTCATCGAGTGGTTGCGTCGGCCGCCGAGCCGACGGCGACCAAGGCGGCGCAAAAAGAAGAGCTCGTTCGGCGTGGTTCAAGGTGGCCGCGCCGATGAGCCCCACTGGTTGAACTGACACGATGAATCGTTCCTTCCTCAGATCCACCCTGGGCGCCGTGATGCTGTCGGCCTTGCTGGGCTGTTCGAACCCAACGGAGTACGCCACACTGGTCTACGACGCCTGCTACTCGGTCGATGATTGCGTCCTCGCCGCGACGCTCTGCGAGGAGTTGACCGTCGAGTTTGGCGGTGAGCTCTGGAGCAATGCGATTTGTACCCTCGGCTGCGCCACCGACGGCGCGGTCTCACCCGATTGTCCGCGAGCTTTGGTTGGGCGCTTCGGCAGCTGTTATCCGTCCAGCCTGGCTGGAGGGATCGACGACAGCCTCATATGCTTCGAGCCCTGTGATGTCACGGAGGACTGCGCTCCGGGGTTTCAATGCCTCGATGCACTGGACCTCTGCGGAGTCGACGAACCGTCCTGCGCAATCGACCAAGGCGACGCGATTTGCGTACCTTCGCCTTACTGAAGGCTTTGTCGGCTCTCCGCGCCAGCCCGTGCTACCCCACCGTCATGAAGGTGTGCCGATTGCAGAGCTGGGCTGTCGTACAGCTGATGTTTCTCGGGGGCGTGCTGCTCCTGGGGTGCCCGGGACGCAAACAGGTTCCCTTCGGTCTCGAAGACGCGGGAGCACCCCCCTCCGTGCCCGTTGCCCAGGTCACGCAGAGCGCTGCCGAGTTGCCCGTCGGAGAGGCGTTCGGGCCAGGCCAAGTCGAGGTGCGAGTCGCAGAGTCGACCCTCGTATTGCAAGCTGGCTATGCGCTGGCGGCGCTGAGGTTGGATCTCGACGGTAGCGAACCGATTGACGCACTGGTCGTGTCGGCCGATCCCGAACGCGTGCGGCTTCAGGCCGCGTATCCTCGCGGACTCGATATCGTCACGCGTGACGTTGATTCCTTCCTGGTGCCGAGCGATTGCACTGAACCGACCGCTGCGCTCCGCCAGCTCTCTGCGTCGCTCGTCGCTGTGCGCGTCGAGCACCGGTGTCCGACAGGAAAGCGGACCAACCTCTGGCTCGTCACGGCCGAAGCGCAACCGCGGGTTCGCGAGCGCATCACGGTCTTGCCACCGAACGACAGCTCGACCTCAGAGATCGAGCTATCCCTGGGGGTCGAAGACCGCGACGAGGACGGTTACGATGACGTCGTGGCCAACGTGCGAATCGCGGACACGGACATTCCCCTGGCTTGGTTGAACCGACCGGGTGGATTCGCGCGAGACCTTTCGCAACCTGAGGCGACGTTCAGAGAGCTCGCGGACGAGGCGTGGAAATCGTTGGACTCCGATCTCCCGCGGGCAAGCAAACGTGCGCTCGCTGAGCTGGATTCGTTCGTTGCGCTTTGCGGTGAAGGTGCAATGGCCCGCATCGGTCTCTCGGGCACGCAGGGTTTGCAATGTCAGCAGTCCCCTGCGACCGCGCGGGCGGTGTCGGTGGCGATGACCGCCGCCATTCGGCGGGGCAGCTTCGTCCGGGCACTCGAGCTCCAGCGCTGGTGGAACGAGGCGGCGACGCAGCCCACGGCGGAGGAACGAAAGCTCGTTCAGGCGGCGTGGCGGAAGGCCAAGGCCGGCGCGACGGCGAGCTGGCGCGTGCTCGATAGCGAAGGCGGTCCGGCCTCGCTCTACTTCAGGGACGACGATACGCTGGTCATCGATGCCCGGACGCCTCGCGCAGTGGAGCTGAGCTCCGGGATCAAGACACCGCTATCCGAAGAGGACCTCACGCCGCCGGTACGAGATCCGGACGGACGCTACGCCGTTCGAGCGGTACGAGCGACCTGCACCGGCTTCGACGCCGAGGTGGGACCGATTCGTGGAAAACAAACTCACCGGGTTCCAATCGAGCTGCTAGCAGGCCAGGTCCGCTGCAGGACACCCATCGATCGGCCGGCATCCGCGTTCGAGTGGGCTGTGCTTGGCTGGGCACCCCAGGGGTTACTCGCGGCATCGGGCGACCTTCTGCGAATCATTCCTCTCAACGCGTTCGCAAAGCCTGCCGGACGCCCCATCGATCTCGACACTGGGAGCCCCTTGCCCGCGCCGATCCGAGGGGCCCGAATCACGCCGGACGGTTCACGCTACGTGATTCCGCACACCGAGGGCATCGTGCTGCGGGATTGGCGCGAGGGGGGCGCCGGGCTCTGGCTGCGCCCTGCGGACTGGGAGGCGGTACCGGGTCAGCTTCGGAGCCTCGCCATCAGCCCGGACGGTCGCCGCATCGCCGTACAAAAAGGTAGCGAGATCAGACTCGTGACCTGGTAGCGAGCTTCGACTGTGATCAGGGATCGGCGATGGTATAGTCCGGGCGCATTGCGCCGTAGCCCGCTACTCTCGTTGACACTCGCCCTGCTATGGGCGGTCGCCTCGTGTACGGGTGCTCGCGTCAGGCCATCGGCCCCCTGCATGTCCGACGTCGAATGCCGATCGGGGCGGATCTGTCACGAGGGCAGATGCCGTTTCGTCGAAGAAGTGCTGGCCGAGCTCGCCGTACCGCCCGTCGTGCCGGACGATGGGAAGCCGCACACCACCCCGCGCAGTGCCAACGGGTTCATGGGCGACGCGGCACACACCGGGCGCAGCGAACACCGTGGCCCATCGGTCAGCCCTTCCCCAAGATGGACTTACGAGACCGGTGCTCGAGTGTTCGCATCTCCCGTGGTCGGGCACGACGGGACCATCTACGTGGGCTCCCTAGACGGACAGTTCGTGGCACTGGATCCGGACGGCTCGTTGAAGTGGCGCTATTCGGCCGGACAGAAAATCTATCCCAGCGCACTCATCGCCGGCGCTTCGATCATCTTTGGAACCCACCAACGAGAGCTCGTCTCGCTTTCGCTTCAAGGCCAGCCCCGGTGGAAGCTTCCCCTCGAGGACGTGGTGGATGCATCGGCCACCCTGGGACCCGATGGACGGATCTACGTGGTAGCCAACGGCGCGTACGCCGTCGATCTGCTCGGTCGCATGCACTGGCACAGGCCAACCGCCGATCATGTTCGCAGCGCGCCAGCGATCCACCCCGCACATTTGATAATCATCGGAACGACCGAGGGTACGCTCATCGCGCTTCGGCCCGATGGTGCCGTCGCTTGGGAGGTGCCGGTCGGCGGTGCGATTGAAGGAGCGGCTTCGGTCGATGATGCAGGCCGCATCTACACCGGCACGGGCGGCGGCGAGGTTCTCCAGCTGGACCAGGAAGGCGTAGTGCGTTGGCGATTCAAGACGGGCGACGAGGTGCGGGCAACGCCAGCGATCGCGCGCGACGGCACCGTCATCGTCGGCTCGTACGACGGCAACGTGTATGCCATAAGCCCCTTCGGCGCCCTTCGCTGGAAGGTGGCCACGGGGGCTCGGGTGCGGGCGTCAGCACGCATCGATGCGGATGGTCGCATTTACGTCGGCTCACAAGACAACTTTCTCTACTGCATCGACCCCAATGGCTCGGTGCTCTGGCGATACAACGTCGGCCAGGACGTCGATTCGACGGTCGAGATAGGGTCGGATGGAACACTCTACTTCGGATCCGACGACGGCGGGGTGCATTCCCTGCGATAGATAAAATGAAAAAAGAAATTCCTGAGAAAGATCAGATCCTGCAGGTCCTGCAGGCACACGCCCCTCGTGCGATGCACGTTGGTGCGCTTTGCGAACGCCTCGACGTCCCGCGGGACGAACGTGACGAAGTCGTCCGGCGCCTCCTGTTGCTTGCCGACGAGAATCGCGTCCGTGAGATGCCGGGCTTACGGTTCCGAGCGCTCGACGGATCGAAGAATGAGAAGCGCGGACGCCAGAAAATCCGGGCCGAACGGGAACGCGGACGAAAGACGAGCGCAAAGGATCTACCTGACTTCACGCCTCCCGTGATCCCAGCGATTGAGGGCCGGCTGACGATGACCCGGCAGGGGTACGGTTTCGTGAATGTTTACGACGGAAGCCCCGACGTTTTCATTCCGCCGGATGCAGTCGGGCCCGCACTGCACGGCGATACGGTTCAATTGCGGGCTCGCCCCTCAGCGAAGGGGCGAGATGGACGCATCGTCGGCATCGTCGAACGCCGCCTCAAGGAGGTGACCGGTACCCTCCATCCCAGAGGCCGGGGGATGATCTTCGAACCGGACGACGACCGACTCCGATCTCCGATGCGCGTGATCGGAGAGGTCCCGAAGGGGGTCAAGAAGGACAGCGTCACACTCGCTGAGATCGTCACGTTCCCGCAGCGGCGCGAGGACCGGCCCGAGGTTCGAATCTTGGAGGTACTCGGAGCACAGGGAATTGCGAGGGTCGAGGTCGAGAAGATCAAGATCCGCGACGGCATCCGCGAGCCGTTTCCCGATGACGTCGAACAGGAAGCGGCGGCCCTCCCGCCGCGCGTGGAACGCGATGTCTTGAGGGACCGTGAGGATCTGCGAGACCTCGACCTGGTCACGATCGACCCAGAAACCGCCCGCGACCATGACGACGCAATCTGGGTCAGCCGCGAAGGTCAGGGATTTCGACTCGTCGTCGCGATCGCGGACGTCTCCCACTACGTGCCCGAGGGAAGCGCGATGGACCGCGAAGCGATTAGTCGTGGGACCAGTGTCTATCTTCCTGACCGCGCCATCCCAATGCTGCCGCCGGAGCTGTCCACCAATCTCGCTTCACTGGTACCGAACCGGGATCGCCTTTGCATGGCGGTGGAGATGCATATCGACGAGAAGGCGCATGTGACCTCCCATCGCATCTTCGAAGCAGTGATGCGATCACAGGGGAAGCTCTCTTACGATGGGGTAGCGCGGGCTCTAGGTCTGACCAAAGATGGCCCACGTCAGCCATCCGCAGACAAACGAATCGAATCGCTGAAGATTCTCCTCGACCTATCTCAGCGGCTTCGACGTCGCCGCACACAGCGAGGCGCGCTAGATTTCGACCTACCGGAAGCGAAGGTCGTGCTGGATGCGCATGGGGAGCCAACGGCCATCGTGCAGTCGCGCAGGGATCCGGGCATTCGGCAGGCGTACAGGATCGTCGAAGACATGATGTTGGTGACGAACGAAACGGTTGCTGCACACATCAAACGGCACGCCGCGCCGGGCGTCTTTCGAGTCCATGGCAAGCCCGACCCGGAGCGGATCTCCATGTTTTGCCAGGTGGCGAAGTCCTTCGGCTACGAGCTCGAGGAGGAATCGGCCGCAACCCCCAAGCAGTTGAGCAAGTTTCTCCGCCGGATCGAGGGAACGAACGAAGCATCACTGCTGCGGTACCTGCTCCTGCGAGCCATGCAGCAAGCCATTTACGACACTGATCCGACCACCGGGCACTTCGCGCTTGCCGCCAAGGATTACCTGCACTTCACTTCTCCGATTCGACGCTATCCGGACTTGCTGGTTCATCGCATCCTGAGGAGCATGATTCGCAATGAGACCCTCGATTCCGCATCGCTGCGGCCACGTTTGCAACGCCTAGCGGCCCAGGCGAGCGAGTCCGAGCGTCGCGCAATGATCGTCGAACGAGACGTGATGGACGTGTATCGGACAATCTATATGCAGAACCACATCGGCGAGGAGCTCGATGGCCGAATCGCAGGTTTCGCGCCATTCGGTATCTACGTGCAGATCCCAGATCCGTTCGTGAGCGTTCTGCTGCCGTTCGAGCAGCTCGAAGACACCTTCCAGCCCGACGACCTGGGGATTCGTCTCATCGGGGTCCGAACCTCGAAGATCTTCATGATGAACGACCCTGTCACAGTCCGGATCGAGGACGCGAACGTGCAGGCTCGCGACGTCGTCGGCTCGCTCTTGCGACACCAGCCGGCAGAGCCTCCCACGGAAGCAACGAAGCGACGTCGCGGGGAGTCGGAACAGGGACGTAGTGAGCCCAGACGGCAGAACAAGGGGTCCTCCCGGAGACGAGGTCGGGGGCCCCGACCGCAGGCGAATGAAGCCAGGAAGCAAGGCGCCGAGCCGCGACGGCGGGCCCGGCGTACGCGACGAAAATAGTGGTGAAGGCTAAACGACAACCTCGGGTAGTACCAGAGCTGATCGTCCGCAAACGTGATGGATACGAGCTCGCCGAGCAGGAGGTCCGAGACCTGATCGCAGGCTTCATGGATGGATCGGTCACGGACTACCAGATGAGCGCGCTGGCGATGGCCGTCTTTTTCAAGGGCATGAGCTTCGAGGAAACCGTCGCTTTGACTCTGGCGATGCGCGACAGCGGCACAGTAGTGAGCCTTGAAGACATCGATGCGCCCAAAGTCGACAAGCATTCGACGGGAGGCGTTGGCGACAAGGTCAGTATCTGCCTCGCACCGATCGTCGCCGCGTCTGGGGTAGTGGTGCCGATGATGAGCGGACGGGGGCTCGGCCACACCGGCGGGACGCTCGACAAGCTCGAATCAATTCCGGGGTTTCGAGTCGATCTGTCAGTCCGGCAGTTTCGGTCGCAACTTCGCAAGATAGGCTGCGCGCTGATTGGGCAGACCGGCGACTTCGCGCCGGCGGACAAGCGCTTGTATGCGCTTCGGGACGTCACAGGAACGGTGGAGTCGATTCCGCTGATCACCTCGAGCATCCTGTCGAAGAAGCTTGCCGAAGGCATCGACGCCCTGGTGCTGGACGTGAAGGTGGGCCGCGGCGCATTCATGAAGACTCAGTCGGACGCCAAGGAGCTCGCTCGTTGCCTCGTAAAAGTCGGAACACTGGCCGGGAAACGGGTCTCCGCGCTCCTCACCGACATGGACGTCCCAATCGGCTACACGACCGGAAACGCACTTGAAACGGCTGAAGCGCTGGAGCTGCTGCATGGTGAAGGCCCAGACGACCTGCGAGAGCTCACCTACGAGCTCGCTGGCGAGATGCTGCGTGCCGCGGGAGTCGCGAAGACCAAAGCGCAGGCACTCAGACGCATCGAGCGCGTGGTGACAGATGGCAGCGCCCTACGGAAGATGCGGCAGGTTGTCGCGGCACAGGGCGGGGATCCACGCGTGGTGGAAGCGCCGGACCGGCTTCGACTAGCGCGCCACCGATCTCTGATCCGCGCACCGGCAGATGGATACGTGACCGACATCGATCCGCTCCAGCTCGGGCACGCATCGATGGGCCTCGGCGCAGGGCGCACCCGTGCCGACGATCCGGTCGATTCCGGAGCCGGCGTCCGCTTGCACGTTCAGCTCGGCGATCAGGTTCACGCAGGCGAGGATCTCGCAACGCTTTACACATCGAAACGTGAGCTACTCGAGGCAGGAGCCGAGCGCGTCGCCCAGTCCATACGAATCGGAAAGCGACGCCCGCCAAGACGCAATCGGCTCATTGCGACGATCCGAGACTGAGCCGAGGACTTGTCATAGATTGTAAGCCGGTGGTGAACCGTCGCACCGGGCGCATCCCCTCGGGCACGGCTAGTATCGGTGCGCGCGATCGACGAACACGAAAAAAGCGCTGGTAAAATCCGCCTATCATACCACGTAACATACTGAAATTGCTCTATTATATGAGGTCAGTGAAAATCCTGAACCGGGCGAATCCAGGTGAAACATCTCGCGCTCGCCAACGTATCCAGGGGCGTGACGCGCGTTTGGATTTTGGTTTGCGGCCTTTGAATGGGTTCGCTAGCGTGCGTGACTAACGAAGCGGGGGAAGGGGATTGGTCCCTGACGCCTCGTTGCATCGACCGGGGCCGTTCTAACCGCTCCCGATGCTTTACGAGAAAGAGGAAAGAAACATGAACTCAGCACTCAAGCATACGATCATCGCCATGGCCACTGCGGCTCTCAGCATGACGGCCGCCTGTAAGTCCGACGATGGTCCGGAGGCGAGCGAGGCCACGGCAGGCGCCGAGGCGGCCAGTGCCGCTGCCGCGTCCGCTGAGCAATCAGCAACCGAGGCTGCGGAATCAGCGACCGACGCTGCGGAATCAGCGACGGAAGCCGCCTGCGGAGAAGGCAGCTGCGGTGAAGGTAGCTGCGGCGAGAAGTGAACGCAAAAGCCCCAGCGGTTGGGTTGGGGCCGCATAGATGATGGAAGCCGCGGTGGCCTGTGTCGCCGCGGCTTCTCCCTTTCCGAGAATACACAATGAGTCGAGATATCACGGGAATCGGACTGGGGCTTCGGTACGACCTGGCGACGGATCTGCTCGATCGACAGCCGGAGAGTGTTGCGTGGCTGGAAATCCACCCTGAAAACTACGTTGGCCGAGGCGGCCGGTATCACGAGTTCTTGGAGCGAGCCCGAGCACACTGGCCGGTCGTGACGCACGGATTGAGCACATGCTTGGGGTCCGTAGAACCGTTCGAGCAAAGTTACCTGAACGAGCTCGGAGCATTTCTGCGAGATCTCGAGATCCCGTGGCACAGCGAGCATCTCTGCATCGGCGGGGTCGACGACCGCTTTTTCCACGACCTCCTTCCGCTACCATTCACCGACGAGGCAGCGAAGATCGCATCGCAACGACTCATCGAAGTGAGAGATGCCGTCGGTGTGCCTCTGGCGTTGGAGAACGTGAGTTACTATGCGCCACAGTGCGCTGATGGCTTGATGGAGGTCGACTTCGTCAACGACGTGCTGGAGCGTGCAGACGCGAAGCTGCTTCTGGACGTGAACAACATCTACGTCAACAGCCGGAACTTCGGGTTCGATCCAAAGGCCTACATCGACAAGCTCCCCGCGGAACGGGTCGTGCAAATCCATGTGGCAGGTCATTTCGTCCGGGATGATGGCCTGCGAATCGACACCCACGGCGAGCCGATCCCAGACGAGGTGTACGAGCTGCTCGACTACGCGCTGCGTAAGACTGGGCCTGTCCCCGTCTTGCTGGAACGCGACAACAACGTGCCGCCATTGGACGAGCTGCTGTCCGAGGTGGATGAGCTTTGGACGATTTATCGCAGCGCAACAGGGGCGGACGATGCTCGCTGATCAGGTGAAGGCCATGCACCGCGTCTGCTTCGGCCTGGAGCCGAGCGAGGCGGACCTCGCAATCCTGGGCTCGCGCGAGCGATGGCTGATCTACCGTGACCTGGTGCGCAACAGGCTCGTGGGTCTCGCAGGAACGGCCCTCGCCCGCACCAAACACGCGATCGGAGAAGAAGCCTTCAGTCGAGCGGTCGATGAATGGCTGAGCCAGGGAGGGCCCCAGACCCGATATTTCCGTCACGTCCCCACGGAGCTCGCCGAGTTCGCGATCCCGATCTGGCAAAGCACCGAGGAACCCTGGGTCGCCGACCTCGCACGCTACGAGATCACAGCATGGGACGTGCGGCATGCCGCCTCAGACCCGACAGGAGCGACCGAGTTTGCCTTCGACCGAAAGCCGGTCCTCGCCGCCGGGCTGAAGGTTCTGAGACTCGCGTATCCGGTCCACCGCAAACCCACGCCAGACTCGGGCTACAAACCGGATCCCACGATCCTTTGCCTCTACCGCGACAGGCGCCACAAGGTGACTCCGCGAAAGCTCAATCCGATGGCTGCCGACCTCCTCGAGGCTTGGCAATGCGCCGATGAGACCGTCACCGGGTCCGTTCAAAGAGTCGCAGCCGTCTACCGAACCGAGATCAGTCCCGCGTTCGTCGAAAAGCTCTCGGCGATGATCGCCGACTTCATCGAACGCGGCATCATCCTGGGCGCGCAAAGCTCTCAGTAACCTTCTACCTTGCTGATGATTTCGTTCATGATCTCACGGGTTCCACCACCGATCGGGTAGAGGCGGGCATCGCGGTAGAGGCGCTCCACGACGTATTCTCGCATGTAACCGTAGCCGCCATGGATTTGCACCGCCTGGTCACACACGCTCGAGCACATGTCGGTGGCCGCGTTCTTGGCCATGGCAGCCAGTGATGGCGTCTGCTCCCCGGCGAGGAAGCGAGTGACACACTCGCCAGTGAGCGCGCGGGCCGCCGCAATCTGGGTCGCCATGTCCGCGAGCTTGTGACGGATGACCTGGAAGCCAGCGAGCCTCTTGCCAAACGCCTGGCGCTGCTTCGCGTAGTCCACGGACTCCCGGTAGGCGAGCTCTGCGATCGCGACGCATTGCCCAGCAAGCATCAGACGTTCGGTGACGAAATTCGTCATGATCATCAAGAACCCAGCGCCTTCCTGACCGATGAGATTTCCCACCGGGACACGGCAGTCTTCGAAAACGAGCTCGGCGGTATCGCTTGCCCACCAACCAGTCTTCTTGAGCTTGTTGGCAACACTGAAGCCCTCGGTGTCCGAATCGATGAGCAGCATCGAAATGCCGCCGTGCCCTTCGCCTCCGGTCCGCACAGCCGTCGTGACGAAGTCCGCGCGGGTGCCCGAGGTGATGAAGGTCTTCGCGCCGTTCACGATGTAGTGGTCGCCATCTCGAACGGCTTTGGTCTGAACCGCAGCGACGTCACTGCCACCGCCAGGCTCCGTGATTCCGAGCGCAGAGATCTTTTCACCCCTGAGCGTCGGTCGGACATAGCGCTCCTTCTGGGCGTCAGTGCCGAACTTAACAATCGGCGGTAGGGCGATTCCGTGGCTACCGAGGCCCACACAGGTGCCCACCGACTTACCGGCAAGGACCATCTCCTCGGCCGCCACCAGAACGTGACTGAGGTCGCCTCCATCCCCACCGATCTCTTCCGGATAACCCGTAGCGAGAAAGCCCGCCTCAGCGGATTGCCGATACAGGTCTCGGGGGAACTCGTTGGCTTCTTCCCAAACGTGCGCGTTCGGCGCGATGACCGACGCCGCGAATCGGCGCATCTGCTCACGCAGCGCACGATGCTCGTCCGTTTCGAAAAGGTAGTTCTTCACCGATGTGGCGAGAGCTTACTCTTCGGATGCAGCCGCAGCAACGGGCTCCGGCTCGTAAATGGCTTGCCTTGGCGTGATCGGCCTCACGGCATCATCCGCGACGACCATGTCGATCTTGTTGTACGCGCCGAGGCCCGTACCTGCCGGCAGCAAGCGACCCATGATGACGTTCTCCTTGAGACCGCGGAGCTCGTCGAGCTTACCGCTGATCGCCGCCTCGGTGAGCACCTTCGTCGTCTCCTGGAAAGACGATGCGCTGATGAACGAGTCGGTCGACAGGGACGCTTTGGTGATGCCGAGCAAAAGCGGCTCCGCGACCGCAGGCTGACCGCCCTTCGCGATGACACGCTCGTTCTCCCGTTCGAAGACCGTCTTTTCGACCTGTTCGTCCGGCAGAAACCGAGTGTCCCCCGTCTCCTTGATCCGGACACGCCGAAGCATCTGCCTGACGATGACCTCGATGTGCTTGTCGTTGATGGCGACGCCCTGCAGTCGGTAGACTTGTTGGATCTCGTCGACCAGCCATGCGGCGAGCTCCTTCTCGCCCTTAACCTTGAGGATGTCGTGCGGATTCGCCGGCCCATCCATCAACGGTTCACCCGCACGCACGTGATCACCGTCCTTGACCGTGAGGTGCTTGCCCTTTGCGATCAGGTATTCCTTCGGCTCTCCAACCTCAGGGGTGATCATGACCTTGCGCTTGCCCTTGGTGTCCTTGCCAAAGGTCACGATGCCATCGATTTCGCTGATGATCGCATGATCCTTCGGCTTGCGCGCTTCGAAGAGCTCGGCGACACGCGGCAGACCACCGGTGATGTCCTTGGTTTTCGTCGTTTCGCGCGGGATCTTCGCGATGATCTCACCCGCTTCGACGCTCTGACCATCCGCGGGGATGATGTTGGCGCCGACTGGCAGGTAGTAGCGGGCCATGTTCTCGCCCACGCCCGTGGTCTCGGTTTCACCGGTCTTCGGGTTCTTGATGGAAACGCGAGGACGCGCGCTCGGGTCACGAGACTCGATGACGACGCGCCGCGAAAGACCCGTCACCTCATCGAGCTTCTCTTCCATGGTCACGGCCTCGACCACGTCACCATACTTCACGATGCCCTCGACCTCTGTGAGGATCGGAATGGCGTACGGGTCCCACTCGGCGAGCAAGGTTCCACGCTCTACGTGCTCGCCCTCCTTGACTCGAAGGAACGCGCCGTAGGTCAGAGTGAAATGCTCACGTTCGCGGCCTGACTCATCGAGAATGGTCACCGCGCCGTGGCGGTTCATGACGACGACCTTGCCATCGCGCTTGGTGACGAGTTTCACATTGTCGAACTTCACGATGCCCCCGGATCGAGTCTCGATGGCGCTCTGTTCGATCTTGCCGCGCGCGGCAGCACCGCCGATGTGGAACGTACGCATCGTGAGCTGCGTTCCAGGCTCACCGATGGATTGAGCACCGATGATGCCCACGGCCTCACCGATGTTCACCTCGTAGCCACGGCCTAGGTCTCGACCGTAGCACATCGCGCATACGCCGCGTCGGTTCTGGCAAGTCAACACGGAGCGAATCAACACGCGCTCGATACCCGCTGCCTCGATACGGGCAACACGCGCCTCGTCTATCTCCTCGTTGGCCTCTACGAGCGCCTCGTCGGTAACGGGGTCGGTGATGTCCTCGAGCGCGATGCGCCCTAGAACGCGCTCCCCGAGCGGCGTTACCACCTCACCGCCTTCTTCGAGCTTACTAACCCAAATTCCATCGAGGGTTTGGCAGTCGTAGTCGGTGATGACGGCATCCTGCGCGACGTCGACGAGACGACGCGTGAGGTAACCGGAGTTCGCCGTCTTGAGGGCAGTGTCCGCAAGACCCTTACGCGCACCGTGCGTCGAAATGAAGTACTGGAGCACGGTCAAACCTTCGCGGAAATTCGCCGTAATGGGTGTCTCGATGATCTCACCGGACGGCTTGGCCATCAGGCCACGCATCCCGGCCAGCTGACGAATCTGCTGGTTCGATCCTCGAGCGCCCGAATCGGCCATCATGAAGATCGAGTTGAAGCTCGGCTGCGTTACCTTTTCCCCAGTTTCGGGATTGGTCACCTCGTCGGTGCCGATTGATTCCATCAGGTCGCGAGCGATCTGATCGGACGCCTCCGCCCAGATGTCGACGACCTTGTTGTAGCGCTCGCCGTCGGTGATCAGACCCTCCTGGTACTGCTCGACGACGGTGGTGACGTCCTGCTGCGCCTCGGCGAGCACGTCTTTCTTCGAGTCAGGGATAATCATGTCATCCATGCAGATCGAAATGCCGGCGCGGGTGGACATTTCGAAGCCCATCGTACGCAGACGGTCAGCAAGCAGGACGGTATTCTTGTTGCGGCTCGCTCGGTAACACTCGTCGATCAGCGCGCTGAGCGACTTCTTGTCGAGCACCTTGTTGACCGATGGGAACTCCATGCCCGGCGGCAACACGTCGCTCACGAGAACGCGGCCGACGGTCGTATCGTAGATCTTGCCCTTGTAGCGGTAGCGAATCCGGGAGTGAAGCCCGACCATTGCCTGGTCGTACGCCATCCGTACCTCGTCCGCGGAAGCAAAGATACCCGTGAACTGGCCGTCCTTCTCCTGGCCCTCGCGATACGCGCCCTTACCGAACTGCTTCTCGCGCGTCATGTAGTAGAGGCCGAGAACGATGTCCTGAGTCGGGTTGATGATTGGGCGGCCGCTCGCGGGCGACAGGATGTTGTTCGTGCTCATCATGAGCACACGAGTCTCCATCTGAGCTTCGACGGACAGCGGCACGTGGACCGCCATCTGGTCACCGTCGAAGTCGGCGTTGAAGGCGGTGCAGACAAGCGGGTGAAGCCGGATCGCTTTGCCCTCGATCAGCACGGGCTCGAATGCCTGGATACCGAGTCGGTGCAGCGTCGGTGCACGGTTGAGCATCACGGGATGCTCGGTGATGACTTCTTCGAGGATATCCCAAACCTCGGGCTTCTCTTTCTCGACGAGCTTCTTGGCGCTCTTGATCGTAGTGACGTAGCCACGCTCTTCGAGCTTGTTGTAGATGAAGGGCTTGAACAGCTCGAGCGCCATCTTCTTCGGTAGACCGCACTGGTGCAGGCGCAACGCGGGACCGACCACGATGACGGAGCGCCCGGAGTAGTCGACGCGCTTGCCGAGGAGGTTCTGTCGGAAGCGACCCTGCTTGCCCTTCAGCATGTCGGACAAAGACTTGAGCGGACGCTTGTTCGGACCGGTGATCGTCTTACCGCGGCGCCCGTTGTCGAACAGTGCGTCGACCGCCTCCTGCAGCATGCGGCGTTCGTTCCGGATGATGATCTCCGGGGCATTGAGCTCGATGAGTCGCTTCAGGCGGTTGTTTCGGTTGATGACACGGCGGTAGAGATCGTTCAGATCCGAGGTGGCGAAGCGGCCGCCATCCAGGGGTACTAACGGCCTAAGGTCAGGCGGCAAGACCGGAATCACCGAAAGCATCATCCACTCCGGACGATTGCCCGAGTCGCGGAACGCCTCGATGACTTTCAAACGCTTGGCGTACTTCTTGCGCTTTGCATCGCTCGTGGCCTCTTTTAGGTCCAAGCGAAGCTGCTCTGCCATCGCGTGCACATCGAGATCGCGCAACATCTCGAGGATTGCCTCGCCGCCCATGCGCGCGTCGAATGCGTCATCGCCATACTCGTCGAGCATGTCGTGGAAACGCTCCTCGGTGAGGATCTCTCCGCGCTCGAGTGGCGTCTCCTTGGGATCGAGCACCACGTAGCTCTCGCAGTAGAGCACGCGTTCCAAGTCCTTGAGAGTGATGTCCAAGATCGCACCAATGCGACTCGGCAGGCTCTTCAGGAACCAGATGTGCGCCACCGGCGTTGCGAGTGTGATGTGGCCCAGGCGCTCACGGCGAACTTTGCTCTGAATCACCTCGACGCCGCACTTCTCGCACACGATGCCTCGGTGCTTCATGCGCTTGTACTTGCCGCAGATGCACTCGTAGTCCTTCACCGGTCCGAAGATCTTCGCGCAGAACAGGCCATCGCGCTCCGGCTTGAAGGTCCGGTAGTTGATCGTCTCTGGCTTTTTCACTTCACCGTGCGACCATTCGCGGATCTTCTCCGGTGACGCTAACGAAATGCGAATCGCTGAAAACGCCAGTGGGTCTTTGGGCTTCTCGAAGAAGCTGAAGATGTCCTTCATGGCTTACTCTTCCTCCGCAGCAAGGACGTCATCGGATCTGTGCCCCAATTCGTTCGTCTCAACCAACTCGATGTTCAGGCAAAGTGCCTGAAGCTCCTTCATGAGGACGTTGAAGCTCTCCGGTAGGCCGGCTTCGAGCGAGTAGTCCCCCTTCACGATCGACTCATACATTCGCGTTCGCCCCTGCACATCGTCGGATTTGACGGTGAGGAACTCCTGCAGAGCATATGCAGCGCCGTACGCTTCCATCGCCCAGACTTCCATCTCACCGAGCCTCTGTCCGCCGAACTGCGCCTTACCACCCAGCGGCTGCTGCGTGACGAGTGAGTACGGTCCGATGCTTCGCGCGTGGATCTTGTCGTCGACCAAGTGGTGCAACTTGAGCATGTACATGATGCCCACCGTGACGTCCTCGTGAAACGCCTCGCCGGTGCGGCCGTCGAAGAGCACCGTCTGGCCGCTGTCCTGCACGCCCGCGAGCCTCAGCAGCTCCTTGATCTCATGCTCGCTAGCACCGTCGAAGACGGGAGTGGCCAATTGCAGACCGTCTTTCCAGGTCTTCGCGATCGCTGCCACCTCGTCGTCTGGCAGGGCATCGACGACTTTCATGATGTCGCCGCCCTTGAAGATCGCGCGAATGCGGCCGCGGAGCTCGGACGCGGTGGCCTTCTGCTCGATCATCTCCTGGAGCTGAGTTCCGAGAAGATAGCCAGCCCAACCGAGGTGCGTCTCGAGAATCTGACCGACGTTCATACGGCTCGGAACGCCCAACGGATTCAGAACGATGTCCACGGGCTTGCCGTCAGGGAGGTAAGGCATGTCTTCTTCCGGAAGGATTCGACTGACGACTCCCTTGTTGCCGTGACGGCCGGCCATCTTGTCGCCAACCTGTAGCTTGCGCTTGATGGCAACATAGACCTTCACCATCTTGATGACGCCCGGAGGAAGCTCGTCGCCCTTGCCAAGCTTGTCGATCTTCTCCTGGAACAGCATCTTCACGGCGTCGACCTGGTCGTCCACCTGCTCGAGGATTGTGTCGGTCTTGTCTTTGTCCTTGGCGAGCTCGATGTGCGCCCAGTACTTGTGCGGGATCGCGTCGAGGTCCTCGTCACTGATCGTCTGGCCCTTTGCCAGTAGCTCTTTGCCCTTGTCGCCCACCAACTTGGCCGTCGTCGTGTTACCGACGAAGTATTTTCGGACGCGATCGTGAGCGGAATCGAGCACGATCTTGATCTCGTCCGCCATGTCCTTTTCGAGCTTCGCACGCTCGGTCTCTTCGATTTGGGCCGAGCGCTCATCCTTCTCGGTGCCCTTGCGCGCAAACACACGGGCATCGATCACGATTCCAGTCACGCCAGGCGGCACCTTGAGTGAGGTGTCGCGCACGTCACCGGCCTTCTCGCCGAAAATGGCACGAAGGAGCTTCTCCTCGGGGGAGAGCTGAGTTTCGCCCTTCGGCGTGATTTTGCCAACCAGGATATCGCCTGAAGTCACCTCGGCGCCGATCCGTACGATTCCCGACTCGTCGAGGTCCTTGAGAGCCTCTTCGCCGACGTTCGGGATGTCCCGCGTGATCTCCTCTTTGCCGAGCTTGGTGTCGCGAGCCACACACTCGAACTCTTCGATATGCACGGACGTGTAGACGTCGTCCTTCGCGATTCGTTCGGAAAGCAATATCGAGTCCTCGAAGTTGTATCCGCCCCACGGCATGAACGCGACGATGACATTCTGGCCGAGCGCGAGCTCACCGCGATCGGTGCTGGGGCCATCCGCGATGACGTCCCCCGCCTTCACTCGGTCGCCTGGGCGGACGATCGGCGTCTGATTGTATGCCGTGTTCTGATTGGAACGCTGGAACTTGTTGAGACGGTAGATGTCCGGGAAAGCGCCCGCAATGCCTTCGGCCTTCACGACGATGCGCGTCGCATCGACCGACTCGACCACACCATCCTGCTGCGCAACGACACAAACACCCGAGTCGCGAGCAACCCGCGCCTCGATGCCCGTGCCCGCGATCGGAGCATGCGTTCGCACACAGGGGACGGCCTGCCGCTGCATGTTCGAGCCCATCAACGCTCGGTTCGCATCATCATGTTCCAGGAACGGAATCAACGAAGCAGCGACGGAGACGAGCTGGTTCGGCGATACGTCCATCAACTGCACGCTACTCGGTGGCACCATGACGAACTCACCGTTGAAGCGCGCGCTGATCAGCTGACCCTCGAGTCTGCGGCTCGTATGATGGATCTTGGCGTTCGCCTGCGCGATGTAGTGCCCTTCCTCCTCGAGAGCGGAATACCAACGAACATGGTCGTCCAGCACGATGCCGTCCTCGACCTTTCGGTATGGCGTCTCGACGAAGCCATATTCATTTACGCGTGCATAGGTCGAAAGCGAAGCAATCAGACCGATGTTCGGACCTTCAGGAGTTTCGATGGGACAGATGCGGCCGTAGTGCGTGGTGTGCACATCGCGGACCTCGAAGCCTGCTCGCTCACGCGTGAGACCACCTGGTCCAAGCGCGGATAGACGCCGCTTGTGCGTCACTTCGCTGAGCGGGTTGGTCTGATCCATGAACTGCGAGAGCTGGCTGGATCCGAAGTATTCCTTGACTACCGCACTCACGGGTTTCGCATTGATCAAGTCATGGGGCATGAGTGTCTCTATTTCCTGAGACATGTTCATGCGCTCTTTGATCGCCCGTTCCATTCGCACGAGACCGATGCGGTACTGATTCTCCATGAGCTCGCCAACCGCGCGAACGCGGCGATTGCCCAAGTGGTCGATATCATCGACTGACCCGCGCCCGTTCTTGAGCTCGATCAGGTTCTTGACCGTATCCAAGATGTCGGTGTTGGTGAGAACCGTGTGGTCGAGGCTCGGCCGCTCCGATTCTTCAACGTTCCTGTAGAACTTGTAGTTCAACTTGAGGCGACCGACCTGGCTCAGGTCATAGCGCTCCGGGTTGAAGAACAAGTTGTTGAAGAGATTGCGAGCCGTGTCCAGGGTGGGCGGGTCTCCTGGCCGCAGGCGGCGGTAGATCTCGAGAATGCCCTCATCCTGCGACTGCACCTTGTCGACCAGCAGCGTGTCTCTGAGATAAGACCCAACGTTGAGGCCGTCGATGAACAGCACCTTGAACTCGTTTACGCCAGCGTCTCGAAGCGCATCGATACGGGCCTCCGTGACCTCTTCATTGACCGCGAGCAGAATCTCGCCGGTGTCTTCATCGATGACGTCTTCTGCGGCCACCTTCCCGATCACCTCGGTGAAGTCGATGGGCAAATAGTCGAGGCCGGCGGACTTGAGCTTGCGAATCGCCGCCCGCGTGAACTTGCGATTCTTGCGGACGAGCACGTCGTCGCCGACGGCAATGTCGTGAGTCGCACGCTGGCCGGGAAGCAGCTCGTACTCGATGGACTTGGCGTATTGATCCTTCGAGAGGATGTAGATCGTCTCGGTGTCGTAATAGTAGTTCAGCAGCTCCTGGGTATTGTACCCAAGCGCCTTGAGAAGCACCGTGGCTGGCATCTTCCGGCGGCGATCGATACGAACGTACAGCAAGTCCTTCGGGTCGAACTCCAGGTCGAGCCACGAACCCCGGTAAGGAATGATGCGCGCCTGGTAGAGCAGCTTGCCGGACGAGTGCGTCTTGCCTCGGTCGTGGTCGAAGAACACGCCCGGACTTCGGTGGAGCTGACTCACGACCACACGCTCGGTGCCGTTAATGATGAACGTGCCGTTGACGGTCATCAGAGGGATCTCACCGAAGTAGACTTCTTGCTCTTTGATGTCGCGAACGGCGCGCTCGGTGCTGTCGCCGCCGGCGTCGTAAATGATGAGCTGGATCGTGACCTTGATTGGCGCCGCGTAGGTCATCCCGCGCTGCCGACATTCGTCGACGTCGTACTTGGGTCTTTCGAGTGTGTATCCGCCAAAGACCAACTCGCTCGTTCCGTTGAAGTCGCGAATCGGAAACACGCTGTTGAACACACCCTGAAGACCGGTGTTGTCCCGATCATCCCTGGGCACGTCTGTTTGAAGAAACTTGTCGTACGACCGCTTTTGAATGTCGATCAGGTTCGGGATCTCGAGGATGTGCTCGATCTTCCCAAAGGAATGTCGCATTCGAAAGTTCGTCTGAATCGTCGCCGCCATTAGAGAGACTCCTGCCGAACTACTGCTATTGGAACCATGAGCTCATGAATTAAAGAGACACCGACGCGACAAAGAGACCGTTCGGCCTCCCGACGCATCTCGGAAAGTCGTGAATGATGTGCTGCGCGTACCGGTGCTGCCCCGGCCGGGACGTTAACCCGGTCGGGCCCGTGTGCCAAGTCCCGGCACCGGGTTCCGAAAAGTAACCCCATAGGGCTATTTTACGGTGACCTTAGCGCCAGCTTCCTCGAGCTTCTTCTTGATGTCTTCGGCCACGTCCTTGGAAACGGCCTCTTTGACCACCTTGGGAGCTGCCTCCACAAGCGCCTTGGCGTCCGCGAGGCCGAGCTGCGTGATCTCACGGATGGCCTTGATCACGTTGATCTTCTTACCACCAGCTTCGGTCAGCTCGACGTCGAACTCGGTCTGCTCTTCCGCCGCGGCTGCTTCGCCACCGGCTGCAGGGCCCGCCACGGCGATCGCCGCTGGAGCGGCCGAAACGCCCCAAGTCTCCTCGAGCTGCTTGACCAGGCTCGCAACTTCCATGACGGTCCAGGAGCTGAGCTCTGCGACCATCTGTTCTACGTTCATATTTGCCATCGTTCACTCTCCGATAACCGTGCGTGCGACACGGCTAAATTGTTGCTGACTACTCGCCCGCCTGTTTGCGCCGGTACGCATCGAGAACGAGAGCGAGGTTTTGGGCTGGGGCGTTGATCTGGGCGACAAGGCTTTGCATCGGCGCCATGAGCTGCGCGAGCAGCGATGCGCGAACCTCGTCCTTGCCGGGAAGTGTAGCGAGCTCTTGCTCGACGCGCTTCGCGTCGAGAACTTGACCCTCCAGTAGGCCGCACTTGACTAGCAGCTTTGCTGGTTGATCCTTCGGCTGAAGAACCTCCGCGAACTCCTTCCGGAAGCTCTTGATCACCTTGGCGGCAGACGAAGGATCTTCGAAGCTCCAAGCGATCGCGGTCGGGCCGACGAGATTTGCGGTGAACGCTTTGTTGTCGGCGAGAGGAGAACCTTCGATCGCTTTTCGAATGACGTTGTTCTTGACGACCTTGTACTCGACTCCGGCCTCGCGGAAGCGCGTACGGAGGTTCGTAATCATCTCCACGTTGACGCCGCGGAAATCGACGAGCACCGTCGCGGTCGCGTTTTCGAAGCTCTCGCGAACGGCGACGGCTTGGGCGAGCTTGTTTTCTCGTGTAAGGCTCATGATTACGCCTCCACCTCGACGGTGCCGGGGTCGACCTTGATGCCGGGACCCATCGTGGAGCTCAGCGTGATGCTCCGAAGGTAGACACCTTTTGCGGCCGGTGGTTTGGCCTTCACGAGCGCGCCGACCAGCGACTTCACGTTTCCGACGAGCTCGGTCTCGCCAAAGGAGCGCTTTCCGACCTGGGCATGCACGATACCCGCCTTTTCGACCCGGAACTCGACCTTACCGGCCTTTGCCTCGCGAACCGCTTTGTTCACGTCGAATGTCACGGTCCCGACCTTGGGGTTCGGCATCAGCCCACGCGGACCGAGAACCCGGCCGAGACGGCCTACTTGACCCATCATGTCCGGCGTGGCGATCACGGTGTCGAAGTCGAGCCAACCATCGTTGATCTTGGCCACGAGATCGTCGGCGCCGACGAAATCGGCACCCGCGGCCTCCGCCTCCGCTACCTTCTCGCCTTTCGCGAACACCAGGACGCGGTTGGTCTTGCCGGTGCCATGCGGCAACACCACCGCGCCGCGAACCATCTGGTCCGCGTGCTTCGGATCCACGCCAAGCCTCACGGCGAGATCAACCGACTCGTCGAAGTTGGCGAACGCCAACTCCTTCACGAGCGAGACCGCTTCGCTCAACGCATAGCGACGGCTCTTGTCGGGCTTCTGCAGAGCGCCCGCGCGCTTTTTTCCGGGTTTCATCGTGACTCCTTGCGACGACTCGAAGCCGTCTACCACCGACTGGGGCCCTGGGTGGTTCAGGGGAGCGATCTCGATTGCTCGAAACACTTAGTCGACTAGCTCGACCCCCATGGAACGCGCAGTGCCGATGATGCTGTTCATGCACGTCTCGAGCGAACCGGCGTTGGTATCCTGAAGCTTGACCTGAGCGATTTCTTTGACCTGCGCCATGCTGATCTTGCCGACTTTGTCCTTGTTTGGCCGGGCAGAGCCAGATTCCAAATTGAGAGCCTTCTTGATCAAGACCGCCGCTGGCGGTGTCTTCATGATGAAGCTGAAAGAACGATCCTGATAAACCGAGATCACCACGGGAATGATCAAACCCGCGTCCTTCTGCGTCTTTGCGTTGAACTCCTTGCAGAACGCCATGATGTTGACGCCATGCTGCCCGAGCGCAGGCCCGACCGGCGGGGACGGATTGGCCTTCCCTGCGGGGAGCTGAAGTTTGATCTGTCCGATAACCTTTTTCATGGGTAAGGGGTGCTCCGGAGCGGCGCGTTGTGCCTCAAGGCACGAAAAATGCAACCCGATTTCTGTGAAATCTCGATCAGTTGAGCGAGGTAGGGTTTCTGAGAGCGTCCGGACAGGTCGGTTGCGGAGCGCCCCCGCAGGGATGAGTTAGAAATACTGTAAGTATTTCGCCGCGATAGACGGAAGAGGTAAGCCGCCCGATGGTCCGCCCGGGTGCCCTCAGTTGTTCTTCTCGACCTGAGCGTAGTCGAGCTCGACCGGCGTGGAGCGCCCGAAAATCGATACCAAGACGCGAACCTTCTGCTTTTCGTGGTTCACTTCTTCGATGGCACCGGTGAAGTTCGCGAACGCGCCATCGGTGACGCGGACATGGTCGCCCTTCTCGAACTGGACCCGCGGCTTGGGCTTGGCGGCGCCCTCCTCGACTTGCTGCTCGATCGCGGCGATCTCTCGCTCGGGCACCGGTGAAGGATGGCGGCCACCTACGAAGCCGTTGACCTTCGGAGTGTCCTTGATGAGGTGCCAGGTCTGATCGTCGAGATCCATCTGGACGAAAATGTAGCCTGGGTAGAACGTGCGTGAGCTGAGCCGGCGTTTCCCGCCGCGGCTATCTTGCACATTCTCTTTCGGAATGAGGATGTTGCCGAAGCGACCCTCCATGCCGGCCTGTTTGATTCGCTCTTCCAGCGAGAGCTTCACTTTGTTTTCGTAGCCGGAATAGGCCTGAACGACATACCACTTCATAGGAATCACACGTTGTAAATGAGGTCAGTGATGTTGGACCACACCGCGTCGTAAACGCCGAGAATTATCGCTGCAATGATGGACACGATGATGACGATGATCGTTTGCGACCAGGTCTCGCTGCGCGTTGGCCAGGCCACCTTCGAAAGCTCGACGCACACTTCGACGACGAAGGTATGAATCCGCTTGGAACGGTAGGCCACGACCGCGGTGATGAGACCCACCAACCCGGCCCCGACAGCGATCGCCGTGGCATTCGGCTCCGGAACCGAATCAACGCTGTCAGCGAGGAGCGTCCAGACCGCAGTGCTGGCCTTGATGAGGAACCACGCCAGCGTGATCGCGCAAGCCGCGTATGCGAATTGCACCCAACGCTCAACGCCGAGGGTTCCGGTCGGTCTCGCTTTGTCTTGTTCTTTGGTGATCGCCATCGTTGTTCCTCGCGGCAGGCCAGGAGGGATTCGAACCCACAACCCGCGGATTTGGAATCCGCTGCTCTACCAATTGGAGCTACTGGCCTAGGTAGGAGCTAGTGTGGGGGCGGTGGGGTGGGACAGACTAACCGGGCCAACGGCCCGTCCGGTCCAGTTCCACCAGTTGCTTCCTTGGACCAACGTCCCCTTCGGTTTTCTGCCTTTTATTTCGTTTCTTTGTGTTCGGTGCGCCGGTTGCAGTTGGGACAAAATTTCTTGAGGGTCAGTCTTTGCTGTGCGCCGGCCTTTCTCAATTTCGTCGTCTGGTAGTTGCGAGCCCCGCACTCCTCACACGCGAGGGCAACCTTTACTCGCGTATCACTCAATGATCTTGGAGATGACGCCGGCGCCGATGGTTCGGCCGCCTTCGCGAATCGCGAAACGCTGCTTCTCTTCCATGGCCGCCGGTGTGATGAGGTTGACCTTCATCTTCACGTTGTCGCCCGGCATCACCATCTTCACGTCTTCGGGGAGCTCGATTTTGCCCGTCACATCCAGCGTCCGAATGTAGAACTGTGGCGTGTAGTTCGAGAAGAACGGTTTGTGTCGCCCTCCCTCGTCCTTGCTCAGGATGTACACCTCGCACTCGAACGACTTGTGCGTGTTCACCGAGCCGGGCTTGGCCAGAACCTGCCCCCGCTCCACCTGCTCCTTGTCGATGCCCCGAAGCAGACACCCCACGTTGTCCCCGGCCTGACCCTGGTCCAACAACTTGCGGAACATCTCCACCCCAGTCACCACCGTCTTTTGCGGGTCCCGCACTCCCAGGATGTCCACCTCGTCTCCGACCTTGATGATCCCGCGCTCGATCCGACCCGTCACCACCGTCCCGCGTCCCTTGATCGAGAACACGTCTTCCACCGCCATCAGAAACGGCTTGTCGATGTCTCGCTGCGGCTCCGGAATGTGCGTGTCCACCGCTTCCATCAGCTTCACCACGGACTCCACCCACTTCGGCTCGCCGTTCAATGCTCCCAGCGCCGAGCCTTGCACCACCGGGATGTTGTCCCCGTCGTAGTCGTACTTGCTCAGTAGCTCCCGAACCTCCATCTCCACCAGCTCCAGAAGGTCCGGGTCGTCCACCGCGTCGCACTTGTTCATGAACACCACCATCGTCGGTACACCGACCTGGCGTGCCAGAAGCACGTGCTCCTTGGTCTGCGGCATCGGACCGTCCACACCACTGACCACCAGGATCGCGCCATCCATCTGCGCCGCCCCCGTGATCATGTTCTTGACGTAGTCCGCATGCCCGGGGCAATCCACGTGCGCGTAGTGACGGTTACCCGTCTGGTACTCCACGTGGCTCGTCGCGATCGTCACCGTCTTGGTGTCGTCACGTACCGTCCCGCCCTTGGCGATGTCCTTGTAGCTCTTGACCTCGCCGCCATACTTGTCGGCCATCACCTTCATGATCGCCGCCGTCAGCGTCGTCTTCCCGTGGTCGATGTGACCGATCGTGCCTACATTCACATGTGGCTTGTTTCGGACAAACTTTTCTTTAGCCATCGTTAGCTCCTCATCCGCCCTTCGCCTTGGCGACGATTTCATCGGCGACACCCTGTGGCACCGCCTGATACTCTTTGAACTGCATGGTATAGACCGCTCGCCCCTGGGTCTTGGAGCGAAGGTCGTTCACGTAACCAAACATGTTCGCAAGCGGGACAAGTGCACGAATCACTTGAAGACCGCTCACAGAATCCATTCCGGTGATGTTGCCACGGCGCGAGTTGAGGTCGCCGATCACTTCACCCATGTAGTCCTCGGGCACGCGGACCTCTACGTCCATGGCGGGCTCGAGCAACTGAATGCCCGCCCGCTTCGCCCCTTCTTGGAACGCGAGAGAACCAGCCACCTCGAACGCAGCGGTGCTGGAGTCGACATCGTGATACGAGCCGTCGATCAACGACGCCTTGAGGTCGATGACGGGATAACCGGCCATTACGCCACGGCTCATCGCATCTCTGATGCCCTTATGCACCGATGGGATGTATTCCTTGGGCACGACGCCGCCGACGATCTTGTTCTCGAAGACGAAGCCGCTACCGGGCGGGAGGGGCTCGAGCTTCACCCAGACGTGACCAAACATCCCGCGACCGCCGCTCTGCTTGATATAGCGTCCCTCGGCTTCGACTTCTTTGGTGATCGTCTCTCGGTACGCGACCTGCGGTGCGCCGACGTTGGAATCGACTTGGAACTCTCGCTTGAGTCGATCGACGATGATCTCGAGATGGAGCTCGCCCATGCCGCTGATGATGGTCTGTCCGGACTCCTCATCGGTGTGCGCACGGAAGCTGGGGTCTTCGGCGGCGAGCTTTGAAAGCCCCACGCCAAGCTTGTCCTGGTCTGCCTTGGTCCTCGGTTCGATCGCGACCGAAATCACGGGCTCCGGGAAATCCATCCGCTCGAGGATGATCGGCGCTTTCTCGTCACAGAGCGTGTCCCCGGTGGTGGCCGTCTTCAGACCAACCGCAGCGGCGATGTTGCCAGCGTGGATTTCCTTGAGCTCCTCGCGGTTGTTCGCGTGCATCTGCAAGATACGGCCGACGCGCTCCCTCTTGCCCTTCGTCGAGTTTAGGACCGCGCTGCCTGCCTGAAGCATCCCAGAATAGACCCGGAAGAACGTCAGCTGACCGACAAACGGGTCGTTGATGATCTTGAACGCGAGGGCGCTGAAGGGCTCGTCGTCCGAGGCGTGTCGCTCCAAATGCTTCTCGGCGTCATCGGGATCCACGCCCTGGATGGCGGGAACGTCGAGCGGCGAGGGCAGGAAGTTCACGACGGCGTCCAGCAACTGCTGCACGCCTTTGTTCTTGAAGGCGGAACCCGTGAGAACGGGGACGATGCTCTGTTGGAGGCAGCCCTTGCGAACCGCTCTGAGGATCTCGTCCTCGGAGAAGTCGGTGTCGCCTTCTAGGTAGCGCTCCATCAACGCGTCGTCGACTTCTGACGCCGCCTCGATGAGCACGGCGCGCGCTTCGTCAGCCTGTGCCCTGAATTCCGCGGGAATTTCTTCAACCGTCCACTCGGCCCCGAGAGTGTCGTCCTTGAAGCGGTTGGCCTTCATCGCGATCAGGTCGATCACACCCTCGAGCTCAGCCTCCTGGCCAAGTGGGAGCTGCACTGCCACGGCAGGCGCGGCGAGCCGTTCCTTGATCGACCGGAATGCGGTGGGGAAATCGGCACCCGCCTTGTCCATCTTGTTGATGAAACAGATCCGTGGGACGTGATAGCGATCGGCCTGGCGCCACACCGTCTCGGATTGAGGCTCTACGCCTTCTTTGGCATCGAAGACAGCGACGGCACCATCGAGCACACGCAACGAGCGCTCCACTTCGATGGTGAAGTCCACGTGTCCAGGGGTGTCGATGATGTTGATCCGAAACTGACCGTCGGAGAAGGGCCCTGCTTGAGGACGCCAGAAGCAGGTAGTTGCAGCCGACGTAATCGTGATGCCCCGCTCCTGCTCCTGCTCCATGTAGTCCATGGTCGCAGCACCGTCGTGAACCTCGCCGATCTTGTAGTTGACGCCGGTGTAGTAGAGGATTCGCTCGGTTGTCGTGGTTTTGCCCGCATCAATGTGGGCCATGATGCCGATGTTGCGGGTCTTTTCGAGTGAGAATTTCCTGGCCATTGGATTCTATGAGCTCGACTCTTCAGACTACGGCGCTTCACATACAAAACCCCCTCCGACCCAGAAGCCGCCCTCGGGCTTCGTCAACTCAGAGAGGGTTTCGAGAGGCACATCGGTTGCGACGTTTGTCGCGGTCTTCCCGGTGACTCTCTCTATGTGCGCGATGTCATGAGTTCAGCTGCTGCTCCTTGTCCGAGTGGTTTCCGTGGACCTTCCCAGACGCCAAAAAATTCTTACCAGCGATAGTGGGCAAACGCCTTGTTCGCGTCAGCCATCTTGTGAGTGTCTTCCCGCTTTTTCACGGCGTTTCCGCGGCCCTGCGAGGCTTCGATGAGCTCGCCGGCGAGACGCTCCTCCATGGACTTCTCACCTCGGGCCCGCGAGTACTGAACCAACCAGCGCATTGCAAGCGCGCTGCGCCGTTCCGAACGGACCTCCACGGGCACTTGGTACGTCGCGCCACCAACACGACGGCTCTTGACCTCGACCCGAGGCTTGACGGCGTCGAGCGCCTTCCTGAAAACCTCGAGAGGCTCTTCTTTGTAGCGCTCTTCGATGATCTCGAAAGCCCCGTACAAGCACTGCTCGGCGGTCGACCGCTTGCCTGCAAGCATCAGTGAATTGACGAACTTCGCCACATGCTGGTCGCCATACTTGGCGTCCGGAATGATCTCTCTCTTGGGTGCGGTGACTCGACGACTCATGACTGGGACTTGCCTAATTCTTGGGGCGCTTGACGCCGTATTTCGACCGCTTGTTGATGCGGCTAGCCTTGTTGGTGTTGGACGGCCCGGCCGCGCCAGTGGCGTCGAGCGTGCCGCGAACCACGTGATAGCGAACGCCCGGAAGGTCCTTCACACGGCCACCACGAATGAGCACGACCGAATGCTCTTGAAGATTGTGCCCCTCGCCAGGAATGTAGGTGGTCGCTTCGATGCCATTGGAGAGGCGCACGCGGGCAACTTTGCGAAGTGCAGAGTTCGGCTTCTTCGGAGTCGTGGTGTACACGCGGACGCACACACCTCGCTTCTGCGGGCATCGCTGAAGCGCCGGCGAGTCCGTTTTCGATTTGATCTGTTTTCGTCCGTGTCGGACGAGCTGGTTGATCGTTGGCATAACTATCCGAAAAAGCGTGCAATTTCTCCGGCGCGCGCAAGTTCCCCACGCGTCGAAGGGAGCGAAGGATAGGCGCGAACGCCTCGCTGTCAAGGGAAGTGAGCAGCGAATTAGGACAAGACCCCAACTGTTTGAAATGACGGGGTTTCGAGGATAGTAGCCCGGGCACGATCCCGAGCACCCGGAGCTCCAATGATCCGCCCGTCGCCATCGACCTCTGCGGCCAAAAGGATTAGAAATCCAGTTGCAGCTCCCCTCCCGTCAGGCCGAGCTGCAAACGGAGCTGGGGTCGGTTGCTCTGCCGCGTCCTCACCTCTTTGGGCAGCTCTCTCTCTCGCGTGCTTTGGATCACGGGCCTGAATCGAACCTGGGCCTCGATCACGCCGGCGATCGCAAAGCCCACGAACGCACCGGCGCTCACCCAGTTTCCGATGCGCAGTGAGCGCTCGGCCCGCTGAGCTTGATCGATTTGGTCCGGCGTCGGGTGCTCATCACGAAGCGAATTGTGCGCGATGAAGGTCGCGATGGTGGCAGCCATGAAGGCACTTTCGGTGACGGCGAACATGATGCCGAGCTTTCGGTTCTCGTTCTGGAACTGGCCGATGCCATAGGGAAGCGCCGCGATCCAACGTGAATTCACCTTCTCCACAGTTTCGAGCGACGCGAGCTCTTCGAGCTCTTGGATCCGCGCCTGCTGACGGACCAACTCTTCGACCTCGTCCGATTGCTCGCGTTGCTTGCGCGCGGCCTCCAAAGCGTCCCGGCGAGCGCGCTCCGCGGCGGCCTCCTTCTGCACCTCTTGGAAAGTTTGGACGACAGCTTCCGGAAACGCGACGGGGTCGATGTCGTAATCGGGGTCCTCTTCGAGCAGCCGCCGAAACTGCTCCCGCGCATCTTCGTTTTTCCCAAGAAATAGATACGTCGCACCCAGGTATTTCCGGGCCTCGAGGCGGACGACGGGATTCGTGGCGCGGGGGACGACACCGCCGACCAACGACTCCAAGCCCTTCTCCGCCTTCGCGTAGTTCTGCTTGTCGTAGTTGCGTCGGGCTGATTCGAAATCCGAAAGCTCGTCGGCCGCGACGGGCAACGCAAACGCCGCCATCAGCACGAACACCAAGCCGGGAAGCGCGACGCGCCGTATCACCTTAGGCGGGTTCTACGGGGTTTCGCGCTCCGTCTCAAGGGTGAAGGAATGCTCCATCAGTTGGCCGCCCGCGCGAAGCTGAACGACGCTCTTGTGCGAGCGATACCCCGGAGCACGTATTTGAACCTGCGCAGAGGCTTGCAGGGAGCTCATCGGAATCCGAAGGATCTCCCGGATTCGCCCGGTGACGGTGCGGTTCCCGGGCAGTGTGATGCGAACCGTCGCGTTGGGAGGTGCGGGCCCCTTGAGATAGAGGGTCGCTGGTTTGTAACGGAGCTTGACGGGTAGCTCGAAGTCGCGAGCACCGGCGGGAATCCGCCTGCGAACGACCCTCTCCTCACAGCAGTCCTCGGCACCGACGAAGCGGAATGTATGGGTCCCCGGCTTGAGCCGGATACCCTGGAAGTCGGGACCGTACGCCTTGAGTGGGCTGCCGTCGACACTGATGGAAACGTTTGGTGGGGTAGGCTGGAACACTACCCGACGCGGGCCGTCGGGAACGCTTCCGGCAGAGCTGTCGTCTGGTTCGACGACTTGCTCGGCAGGAGGGGGCTGGACCGGAGCGTCGGCGCGTTCCGATCCGGTCACGGCAGCGGGTACCCGCTCGGCGATCCCGGGCACCGAGCCGAGATCTTTCATCGTCGCAGTCGCGATTTGCTGTCTCAACCAAACCGCGTAGCCCCCGGCCGCGAGCAGGAGCATGAGCGCGGGGATGAGTACCGCCATCAGGGCATTTCTACGACGGCGACGACCGAGAGAGCCGAGCAACTTGAGGGCGCGTTCGTTCCCATCGTCCAGCGCCAAAGCGCGGCTCAGCGCGGCCTGAGCCTTCGGCACGTCGCCCGTTTTGGCCGCGAAGGCGCCAATCGACAGGAGCTTTCGCAACGACTGGTGGCGGAGCGCCTCCGACACTTCGTTCGGGTTGGCCAGATAGCGCGCAAGCGTCTCTTCCGGTCGTTCGACGTCCATGTCGACCAGAAAAGCGCCCAAGTCGCCAGCCATCTCGGCAGCACTCTGATAGCGATCGGCGGGCGCGCGGGCCAGTGCCTTCGTCATGATCGCCGCGAGGTCGGCGCCAATCGCGGGGTTCAGGCGAAGCGGATCGGGATATTCGCCCTCGAGCAGCAACTTCAGCAGATGATGGGGATTGCGGCCGACGAATGGCAGTCGGCCCGTGGCACAGAAATAGAGAACGGTCCCGAGGGAGAAGACATCGCTTCGCACGTCGCAGGTGCCCCCATCGACTTGCTCGGGCGCCATGTGGCCGGGGGAGCCGAGGATCTGACCCGTTGCGGTAAAGGTATGCGTATCGACCATGTGCGCGATTCCGAAGTCGGTCAGCTTCACGCAGCTGTCTTCGTGAATGAGCACGTTTTCGGGTTTTACGTCGCGGTGGATGATGCCGTTGGCGTGAGCCTCGCCAAGCGCATCGGCGAGCTGAAGAGCGATGCAGGCCGCAATCTCCGGAGGCACCTCTTTGTGCTTCAGAACGAAGTCCTTCAGCGTCGGCCCGGTCAGAAGCTCGGCCGCGATGTAAGTCTCGTCAGAGGCCTCGCCACTGTAGTCGTAGATCTCTAGGATGTTAGGATGCTTGAGCTTTGCAACGCTCTTGGCCTCGCGGGTGAACCTCGCACGGGCCTCGGTGGTTCGCTGTAAGTGCGGATGAAGCACCTTGAGCGCGACAAACCGGTCGAGCGAGGTATCGCGCGCCCGGTAGACCGTGGCCATGCCGCCATGGCCGATCTCGTCTAGGACTTCGTACTTCTCCAGCTTGCGTAACATCTGCCCGGGAATTCCGAGGATATCAGTTTCGTACGCCACCACCCCAACCTTCTAAAGCGGCGTGAGCGTAGCTGGAACGCAGAACTCGAAATCGTCGCGAATGCTCGCACCATCGTCGCCTCCTGCCACGATGAACACGCCGCTTTCCAAGACGAGCCCGCCTGCCCCAGCCCGCGGCACGTTCAACTGCAGAAGCGGCAGAACCTCGACGTCCGCGTCATTCCAGCGAACCTCGTCGACCAACCGCGAATCGTTGCCTCCGATGATCAATCGGCTCCCTTCCGGCTGCAACGGATTCAACCGTGCGGTGGTCCACTCGGGGCCGGCGCTGGATGCGCATTCGTCCGGACAGCCGTCGAAGCGCAGGGTGTCCAGTCGCACGACGTCGTCGGCGTCGATGCCGCCCAACCATAGTGCGCGACTTTCGCCATCGCCGATCAGTAGACCGGCTTCGCGCACACCGTCGATAGTCCCGGTGATCGGCTGCCCCGTCCGATCACCGCCGCGGAGGATCTCCGCATTTCCTTCGAGGTTGCCGCCTACGACCAACACATCCTCTCCGAGTGCAGCGGCGGCAGGGCCCGACCTCGGTTCGCTGAGTTGTAGCGAGCTGACACGGCCGTCGGGTTCGATCAACGAGACGGCGGACTGGGCACGTCCTGCGACCTCGCCGCCGATGACCATGGCACCCACGCCGGGAATCGAAACGAGCGCCGATCTCGGTCCCGCGCCAGCATGAAGCACCACTGTCTGAATGCGGCGGGCAGGATCGAACATGTCGAAGATGAACGGAGCGGTCATCGAGGGAAGCACGACAATCTTGCCCTCATCGATCGAGGCTGCACGAGTCTCCCCCAGATCCGACAGGGAAACGGTCTCCTCGAACAGACGCGATTCCCACTGCAGTGCGTCGAAGTATTCGACCTGTTCCTCGGTTGGAGCAGTGCCGCCGGCGACCAACGCGAATGTTCCGGACTGGACCATCCCGAAGAACGCGCGCGGCGCCTCCATCTGGTTGAACGTGACTCGCTCGCAGGACAGGGGCGCCGCCGTCACGACGCGCAGAACTCCGCCGCTTACGTCGGGAACGAACGCCGGGGGTGCGGTCAACAGCTGGGTCGTCTCACCATCGAGCTCGACCCGAATCCGCGTGATCGCCGTAAAGGCGCTGAACTCCACGTAGGCGTCGAAGGCGCCGTCGGTTATTGGGTACTCGAATTCCTGGGCCGGGAGCGTGCCCTCTTGGATGCCAATTCGAAGCGTCGTCGCATCAGTGCCGAGGGCTGGGTTTCCATCGTCGCCATCGACGATGACGGCTTGAAACACGAAAGGCGCCGGAGCATCTTGGCACGCAAACGCCGTCGCACACAGCAATGCGAGAGGTACCGTGAGATGGCGCACGGCGTGAGGTTGCGTCACGGCCACCAGACGAGCAAGTAGAGAACCGCCGTGTGGGCCGAACGCGTTGCTCCGATCGATGAGCTCCTTGTCGCGGCGTCTCTGAGCGCCGAGCAGGGCTTCGCCTGGCTCGATTCGAATCGAAGCGAGTCAAGAGATGGACGGTATTCGTTTCTTGCCGCATGGCCGTCCGATGAGCTCCGAGTCGAGTTCGGCGCCGACGCTCCGTTTGCTGCATTCCGGAACGTGCGCCAGTCGCCCAATTCCGTCATCCCATCGGGTCCGCAACCGGGAGAGGTGCCGGCCTGGATTGGGTACATCGCGTATGACGCAGCATGGTCGGCTCCGGCTCGCGGGAGTCCGCGCTTCGTTCGTCGCCCGGACCCGATCATCCTCTTTCGTCGCTATCCGGCGCTACTCGCCATCGATCACGAACGGGCGGAAACCTGGATCGTGGGCGACGACCGGCGCGCGTGTACCGAATTTGCAAATCGCCTGAGCACCGCGTCTGGACGGCCACGATCGACTCCGCAGGTTGGGGAAATGGAGGTGGACGACGCTCTCGTTCACCGGAAGGCCATCCAACGTGTGATCGATTACATCGGAATGGGCGAGGTCTACGAGGTCAATGTGGCGCGACGTTGGTGCGCTCCATTTGCGGGAGATCCACTCGATCTGTGGCAAGCAATGCGCGTCGCGAGCCGGGTGCCGCTTGGGTTGTTTCTCGATGGCGGCGACCACGCGATTCTGGCCTGTACGATGGAGCGCTTCATTCATTGGAACGCAGCAACCAAGTCACTGGTAACGCGTCCGATCAAGGGAACGGTCCGGCGCGAGCCAGCGGACGCGGAAGCATCGCAGCGTCTTCGTGCCGACCCCAAAGAGCGAGCAGAGCACTCCATGATCGTAGACCTGATGCGGAACGATCTAGGTCGGGTTGCGCAAATCGGGACGGTGAAAGTCGACGCACCGCTGATCGTGGAACCGTTCACGGGCCTGTATCATCTGGTGAGCACGGTGAGTTGTACGACGCGGCCCGATGTCTCGCTCGAGGCCATTCTCGAGGCGACCTTTCCGCCAGGCAGTGTGACCGGTGCGCCAAAGATCCGCGCAATGGAGCTGATCGAGGAGCTCGAACAGCACGCCCGCGGGGTCTACTGCGGAGCTCTTGGTTTCATCGATCATGAAGGCGGAATCTCCCTCGCGGTCGCGATCCGCACAGCGACCGTAGCCGCAGGGAGGGTGTGCTACTGGGCGGGCGGCGGGATAGTCGAAGCCAGTGACCCCGATCGCGAGGTGGCCGAGACGGAGCTGAAGGCGACTGTCTTCTTGGACGCCGTCGCGGCCCTGCAAGGAGATGATGAACATGGTTGATCGAACGAAGAGGATTCTGGAATTCTGGTTTGGGCAACTCGACGAGCTCGGACGTTCGAGGCCAGAGCAGCGAAAGCGATGGTGGACTAAGTCCGAATCGTTCGACCAGGCAATCGAGTCCGAGTTTCTGAGCGACTACGAGGCCATCGTGGCCGGCACCAGGGAAGCGTGGCGGAGCAGCGCACATGGGGCGCTAGCATACATAATCGTACTCGATCAGTTTTCCCGAAACATGTTTCGTGGGACGCCGAAGATGTTCGCTGCGGACGAGCGCGCGCGAAAAGCGTGCCGCGAAGGGCTGGACGCGGGATTCGACACGAAGCTTTGTTTCGACGAGCGGGTCTTTTTCTATCTTCCGCTCGAGCACAGTGAGGACATGGAAGACCAGCTACGCTGCCGCGCGCTCTTCGAGGAGTTGCTTCGCTGCGCACCCGCTCCGGTCCAAGGCGATGCGAAATACTATCTCGACTTCGCGGAACGTCACAAAGCGATCATCGAGCGATTTGGCCGCTACCCACACCGGAACGAAATCCTCGGGCGGGCGTCCACCGCCGAGGAAATCGCGTTCCTCGAGGAACCGGGTTCCTCGTTCTAGAGCGGGCGAACCCTAGTCGAGCTTCTTTCGGAACCGAAGCGACGCGACGACCGTCAGAACGACCAATATAGCTACCAACCAGATGAGCTCGTAGCGAAGCTCGAACAACGAAGCTTCCTTTAGGACGATCCCCCGTATGATGCGGAGGTAGTGCGTCAAGGGCAGCGCAAGGGACAACCATCGCGCTGGTGCCGGCATGGCTTCCCAGGGGAACATGAAACCGGACAAGAGGATGTTCGGGAGTAGAAAGAAAAACGACATCTGCATGGCTTGCTGCTGAGTCGTCGCGAGGGTCGAGAAGAACAATCCCAGTGCCAGGTTGGCCCCGATGAAGAACACTGAAAGCGCGTAGAGCAACTGGATGGAGCCTGCGATCGGCACATCGAATCCGAGCGATCCCGCAACGAGGACCAGGGTCATCTGCAAGTACCCCACGGCTATGTACGGGAGGATCTTGCCAACAGTCAGCTCGATGGGACGGATGGGCGATACGATGAGCTGTTCCAGTGTGCCGCGCTCGCGCTCGCGGACGATTGCCATCGCGGTGAACATGACCATCGTCATCGTCAGGATGACGCCCACGAGCCCCGGTACGACGAAAACCGCCGTTCGGATTTCGGGGTTGTACCAAGTAGCCGGCTCCACGGCGATCAGCTGAGAGGGGGCTGATGTCGGCAAGCCTAGGCGCTCCAACCTCTCGACGGCGAGGACGGCGGAGCGGGACGCGGCGAGAGACGTAGCGGTTTGTGTGGCGTTGGCCACCACCTGCGGATCGGAGCCATCGACGATGAGCTGCAGCTGGCTGGTACGCCCAGCCTCGACCTCGGCGCCAAAGCGCGGCGGCACCACCAACGCAACCATCGCTTGCCGTGATCGCAGTGCGATGCCGATCTGGTCGTAGCTCTCGACGGACCCGACGACTCGGTAGAAGCCGGTAGCCTCCATGCGGCGCACGAATCCCCGGGATTCCTCCGAATAGTCCTGGTCATAGACCACGGTCGCGATGTTGCGAATGTCGGTATTGATGGCGTACCCAAAAAGCAGAAGCTGGAGTAATGGGATGCCAACCATCATGCCCATCGTGAGCCGATCGCGACGCATCTGAATGAGCTCCTTCCAGGCGATGGCAAGCAACCGATGCATCAGCCCTCCGAACCTCGGCTGTCGTCGTGGACCATGGCCACGAACGCGTCCTCGACGTCGGGCGTGATCTCATTGGCCTCGCGAACACCTGGCCCCGCGTCCAAGAGCTCGTGTGCCAGCGCGACCGGGTCGACCCCTCCGCGCGTCGCGAGTCGGATCCGATCCCCGAACGGCGCGGCCTCGTCGACTGCCGGATTCTGGCGCAGAATGTCAAGCGCGCGGGTAACGTCTGGGGTCAACGCCAACGCTATGCGGATCTGCCGGCGCTCTACGACCTCGGCGGGCGTGCCGATATCGAGCAACGTGCCGCGAAACATGAATGCGAGACGATGGCATCGTTCTGCCTCGTCCATGTAGTGGGTCGTCACCATGACCGTCGTGCCTTCGGTCGCAAGGCGATGAATGTGGGCCCAGAATTCGCGGCGGCTCACTGGGTCGACTCCAGCCGTGGGTTCATCGAGGAACAGCAGAGGAGGGCGATGAATCGTGGCGCAGACCAACGCTAGCCGCTGTTTCCAGCCTCCCGAAAGCGTGCGACTGATTTGATTCCGCCTGCTGGTCAACTCGGAGCGCTCGATCTCCTCGGCGACGCGAGTCCGGCGCGCGCTTCTAGAGAGACCGTAAATCCCAGCGTAGAATCTCAGGTTCTCTTCGACCGTCAGGTCTTCGTAGAGGCTGAAGCGTTGCGTCATGTAGCCGATGTTTTGTTTGACGCGATCCGGCTCCTTGGCGACGTCAAACCCAACTACCGTCGCCCGGCCACCGGTCGGATCGAGAATCCCGCACAGCATCCGGAGCGTGGTTGACTTGCCTGCGCCATTCGGACCGAGCATGCCGAAAATCTCACCACGGTGAACCCTGAAGCTCACATCGTGCACCGCTACCAGGTGGCCAAAGCTACGGGAGAGACCCTCGACGACGACCGGGTCCTGCACCGCTACTCCGCTTTCTGATCGAAGGTGACGAACGCTGGCACCCCGGCGTGAAGCCGCTCCTCGGGGTCCTGTATGCGCACTCTCACCCGAACCACCAAGTTCGGCCGTTCCCTCTCCGAAAAAAGAAATCTCGGCGTGAACTCGGTGGTCGGCGAGATGTGCTCGATTTCGCCCGCCAAGGCACCACCGTCCGCATCGACACGCACGCGCGCCGGAAACCGGACCTTGAGACCGGAGAGTTGCTGCTGGGGGACGAAAACATCGACGTAGGGATGTGTCGTGTCCGCAACCGTGACGGTGGTCGCCCCGGCGGCAAGCACCTCGCCGGCCCTGACTGGCAGATCGAGTAGCGTGACGCGCTCGTTCGCGAACAGAGAATACAAAGCCAGCCTCTCTTCTTCCGCTGCAACGGCTGCCTCGGCGGCCCTGACCGCGGCATCAGCCGCAGCAAGCTCTTCGGGTCTCGACCCCGCGCGAAGCTGCTTGAGTCGCTGCTGGAGCATCCGAACTTGGGCCTTCGACTGCGCATGAGCTGCTTCCAGATCGGAGACCAGCGAGAGCGCTGATGCAGCTTCCTCAGGCAGGCTACGGTTACGGTCGAGCTGGCTCTTCGCATCCTTGAGCGCCGCAAGCGCCCCATCGAGCTCCGCCACGGTGGCTCGGACTTCTTCGACGCGAGGACCGGCGTACACCAAGGCGGCTTGGGCCCGAGCGCGCGCCAGGTCCGCCTCACGGGCGCGGAGGACTGGCACTTCGGCGGAATCGTCTAGAACCGCGATCAGGGCGCCCTTCTCGATGACATCACCCCGCTTGAAGCGAATCTCTTCGAGCCGCCCACCCACCTGGAAGCCAAGATGACGGTCGTCGTGCTCGATGATCCCCTGATAGCCGGGAGGCATCTTACGCTCTGCACCGCAACCGAGCAGCGTCCAGGAGATGACGAATGCCACTAGGAACTTCGCGGCGGCCAACACGTTCACGGTGGCAGCGACTATAGCATGCATTGCTGGACCAACCGATCGATCTGGCACGAGCGGCAGCGCTGGTGTAACAAGGCCGCAATCACGTGATGGTCGACCCACTCAAGCTAATCCTGGACATCTCGATTGCCGTCTTCATTGGCGGAGCGCTCTTCACTGCAGGTCTCGAGGTGACCGTCGAACAGGTCATGAAGCCCTTGCGCGATCGCTCACTCGTTGGGCGGGCATTGCTAGCCAATGTTCTGCTCGCGCCACTGATCGTATACGGGATGACCGTGCTCTTTCCGTTGGATCGGCCCTACATGATAGGGACACTGCTGTATGGATTAGCCTCGGGCGCGCCATACACGCCGAGGCTCGTGAGCGTCGCCAGCGCTGACGTGCCGAACTCGATCGGTCTGACCATGCTGTTGACCGTGCTGACGATTTTGTACATGCCCGTCGTTCTTCCCGTCTTGGTACCGGGCACCGAGATCGGCCTCTGGGCGATCGGCAAGCCTCTCCTTCTGCAGATGTTCGCACCATTGGTGCTCGGACTGCTGGTCAGAGGCGGTAGCGAAAGACTGGCCCGCAGCCTATGGAAGCCGGCCAACATGATCGTCAATTTGTCCGCGGCGATCTTTCTCGTACTCGCGCTCGTGCTTCACCGTCATGACTTGCTAGCGACGGCTGGCACCGGCACGGTCTCGTTTGCGGTCGCACTGACGCTAATCACGTTCGGAGTAGGCTTCGCGCTCGGAACCGGTGGTGAAAAGGGGAGAGTGACCCTGGGGTTGGTGACGACTGCGCGCAATATCGGGGCCGCCGCAACGATCGCAACCGCAAACTTCGGTGAAGACCCTCGCGTGTTGATTACGATCGCGGTCTGCATGTTCGTCGTATTCGCCTTGGCGTTCCCGACGGCAAAGCTCTATTTCCACAAGCGTCTGGGGGTTGGCGTCGGCAAATGATCGGCCATCATTCATGGGCGCGCCACTGAGGCAACGGCTCGCTTTCGCGAACGAATGAAATCGCGTTCGTTCCCGAACGACCGACCATCACCGCCTCGATGAGCGGCGCATGCGTATCTGCGCTGCCCAGATGCCACTCTACTATGAAGTTTGCACCCGATCCGCCAGTTACGTCTTTGCGCTCGATGAGAAACTCGATGGTCTGAAGCGGCTCGAGCTTAATCAAACGGTCGAGCTTCCTCTTGGTGAGGTTCCCGTGGGTGTCGTAGTAGTCGACCGCGCTCAGATAGATCGATTGATTGGGGTCGACGTTGCGAATGCTCAGCGTGGTCTCGAGGAGATACGGGCGACCGCCATCGTAGTAGATGTGCGAGTAGGCGGGGACGTAGTCGGCCCGATGTATGGGCAAGGACGCAAC
>JBAVOF010000442.1:0-4739 GCA_049691835.1 Polyangiales bacterium | reverse complement strand
GAACACCGCATTGCCCATGGCGGATGCGCACCTCGTTCGCTTTAATCCGACGCGCTGGTGTCGCTGCGCAAGCACGTGTAGATCGTTTGCGATGCTGATCTCGTCGCGCGAGATCCGCGTTTCGACGAGGGCCTCTCTTCCGAGCACGCGCGCGACTAGCTCGTCGAACATGGCCTTGTCGTTCGCGACCCAGGTGACGGGTGGCGGTGGCGCGAGAACGCGCATCGGGGCTCGGCTATCCGCACTGAGCATCGCCGCGAGCTCCCAGACGACTTCGATGCCCATGTACGGGTGAATCGTCATACCGCCCGCATCCCTCGCGATCTCGATGAGGCGAGTGCGTGCGTCGCCTCGCGTGCACGCCTTGGCCACGGCGATAGGAGGACCGTACGGATTGGCCAGCAGGTGCTCGGGCGCGCCCAAGTGCAGTGTCTCGCGACAGTAGTGTTCGTAACCGTCTGCGGCCGGTGTGACGGTCACATACACGTCCTGGTCACCTGCCCGGAGGCGACCGCGGTGCTGGTATTCCTCGACCCCTGTGACGTCGGCAAGAAAGGGAATGCCAGAGACATCGTCGAGCTGGAGCGTCGGGTCTGGGCAGTCACCTCGACGCCAGAGATGGGGTTCGTAAGGGCGCAACTTGCCGGCGATGCCGATGTCTGCCCCGAGCTTCCGCCCCGCAAGACGCGCGTGCCCCAGGTCCGGGACGCGATGATTTGCGCTCGCGCTCATCGGCCTCTCGCAGCGCGGCACCGTAACGGCTCCACCGTGCTCAGTCTCGTGGTCTAGCTGGCATGTACACGTCGAGGAACCCATTGACGGCCGCCCAGTAGACGTCGTTGTCCGGCCACTGGGCCCACAATGCGCGTGACCCGTGCTGGCCTTTGGAGGCCGGGGTGAAGAGGATCTTCTGCTTGGCCGTAGAGGCGTCGAAGATCGGCTTCACCTTCTCGCGCTCTTGTTTCGATGAGGTGACGAACAGCGGTTGGCGGAGCTTCTTGGCAAAGGCTCGGATGTAATCTCCACCCTTCTCGTCGAAGTATTCGCCAGGGGAGAACGCCACGACCGCAGACACATCCGCCGGGTGCTCGGCCGCCAGACGAAAGACCAACGAAGCAGAGTAGGAGCTACCCCAGACGATCACGCGTGTCGCCTTCAGCTCCTTCCGCGCATACGCAAGCGCCGCTTCGAGATCTGGGTAAGCATCCAGATAGCCCGTCGGCAAGTGCATCGTCTTGGCGCGCCGGGCGGTTTCGTTTTGGACCCCGTTCACGCCCCCACCCGAGCGCTGATCGATCGCCAACACTCGATACCCGAGCTTGATGAGCTTCGGGGCGATTTCCCGGTACTCCCCGCGGCTCCAACCCGCCTGGTGAAAGAGAAGGATCAGCGTCGCGGACTGGTCTTGGGATTCATACAGGTCCGCCCGGACCTCGATCCCGCCCGCGCTTGCGAAATCGACGCTCGTGAACCCACTATTGGCCAACGCAGCGCCGCCCGCGCTACCGAGCAAGAGGGCGACCACCGCGGCAACGGAGCGCATTGTCCTCATCGATTCCTCCTTCTCAAATCGGGCGTGAAGGTACCGTGGAAACAGGATTCAGTACACCGAAACGGGCCGCTGGGCCTGGACGGTCAAGGTCGCGGAGAGGGGTAGGTCACGCGACGAGGTGCCGACGTGCACCTCGTAGACCAAGCCTTCGAGCGCCCATGCTCCATCCGTGACGTCATAGTAAGCGAGGTCGTTCACGGGCAGGTTGATCTCGACGGTCCGGGTCTCTCCCGGCGCGAGGGCGACTTTGGCAAAACCTTTCAGCTCGCGCTCCGAGCGCTCCACCGTGGAACCCGGATAAGCGACGTAGAGCTGGATCACCTCGGCGCCTGCTACCGAACCTGTATTGGTCACGTCGACGTCGAAGCGCACGACATCACCGGCGCGCGCCTCCGACTGGCCGGGGCGGAGGTCGGCGATCGAGAAGCTCGTGTAGCTCAGCCCGAACCCGAATGGAAACTCCGGTGTCGAGCCGTTGCGATCGAGGTACCGGTAGCCGTGGAAGTAGTCGTAGGTGACGGCGGGAGATTCGTTATCGAATGGAGGGAGCTGCTCCAAGCTCTTGGGAAACGTCAGCGGCAGCTTTCCAGACGGGTTCGCGCTGCCAAACAAGAGGTCGGCCACGGCGTACCCGCCCATCTGCCCCGGGTACCAGACCATCAGAAGCGCTTCGATATCGGGAAGCCAGTCACCCATGGTGATGGCGCCGCCACCTTCGAGGACGACGATCGTCCGGCCATTGGCAGCCGCAGCATCTCGAATGAGCTTCACGCGTTCCGCCGACAGTCCGAGGTCGAGCCGGTCGCCCGCTCCGATACCACTTTCGCCCTCGTCCGCGGAGGTGAGACCGGTCACGACGATCACCGCATCTGCCGCCTCGATCACGGCGAGGTCTGCCGCTTCTAGAACGTCCTTGCCGATCTGATCGACCACAACGTCGCTTCCAACGGCATCCCGGATGCCTTGCAGCGGCGTCACCACGAACGAGGGCCGCACACTGCTACTGCCCGTGTCACCGATGTTGGCCGTGTCCGCGAGAGACCCAATGACCGCGATCCGGCTAAGGGCCGCCTTGTCGAGCGGCAGCGCACCGGAGTCGTTCTTGAGCAGAACCGCACCCTCGGCCGCCGCCTCCTGAGCGACTGCAAGGTGCTCCTCGCTTGCGACTACGCTCTCATCGACAGGGCTCGGTTCGTCGAGCTTGTGCTGGAGCTTCTTGCGCACCATACGCCGAACAGCGTCGTCGATGATGGCTTCGGGGATTTCGCCAGACTGCACTTGAGCCACGAGGGTGCTGAAAATCGCGGTCACCGGCATCTCGAGATCGAGGCCGTTCAGGGCCGAGTCTGCGTGGGTTCCGAAAATCCAGTCGGAAAGCACGAAGCCGTCGAAGCCCCATTCTTCCTTGAGAATCCGCCGCAGAAGCGTCTCGTTCTCCCCGCAGAACTGCCCGTTGACCGAGTTGTAGGCGCTCATGATCGAGGCAGCGCCGCCCTCGTGCACCGCCGCGCGGAAATGCGCGAGGTAGATCTCGCGCAGCGTCCGCTCGTCGATGGTGACGTCGACTTGAAAGCGCGTGCGCTCGATGCTGTTGGCGGCAAAATGTTTTGGGTTCGCCAGTACGTACTGCTGCAGGCCTTGCACCGCCGCGACCCCCATCCGCGAGAGCAGGTGGACGTCTTCGCCGTAGGTTTCTTGAGAGCGTCCCCAGCTCGGGTGGCGAAGGTTGTTGATCGTTGGGGCCAGCAGGACGTTGCCGCCAATGGCGCGGAGCTCGCGACCCATGGCCTCGCCGACGCGCCGCTCGAGGTCCGGGTTCCAGCTCGCACCTCTCGACATCGCGACGGGAAACGCCGTCGCCCCGTCATGCACGCCGACGCCTCGTGGGCCGTCCGACATCTTGAACGGAGGGATCCCAAGACGCTCGACACCAGGGACGTTCCAGGGCTCGGTGCCATAGAGTCCTGAAAGGGGGGTCGTACCCGACATCTGCGCGACTTTCTCTTCGAGCGTCATCTGCGAGACCAGCTCGTCGACGCGCGTTTCGAGATCCTCGCCACTGCTGCTGCAGGCAGTCACCATCACCGCCGAAATCAAAGCAAAGTAAGTAAGTTTCATAGCGGCCCAGGGTAGCCGATTTGAGCCGACGGACAAGACCCCGGAGATCGACGTCGACTGGGCGCGATCGGAGACCGCCGCCCTGATCACGAAGTCGGATTGCACGCGATCATCGGCGGCTCCAACGTGTAGACTAGGGTCCAAATGAAAGCGAAAGCCGTCCTAGTCCTATCTCTTGCCCTCGCCGTCCTTGCGGTACCGGGCAGCGTCCCCGAGCACGTTGCCGCCGACGCCGTGACCGAGCTGCGGTTTGCGACCTTGGCGCCGAACGGCTCCTCGTGGATGAACGTGTTCAACGCCTGGAATCGGACACTTCAGAAGCAGACCAATGGTACGCTCAAGTTGCGCTTCTACGCGGGGGGCAGTCAAGGGGATGAGCGCGATTTCATCCGCAAGATGCGCGCGGGGCAAGTCGATGGCGCGTCGGTGACGACAATGGGCCTGGGGCAGGTGGTTCGCGCTACTCTCGTGTTGACCGTTCCCGGCGTGCTCACCGAGTATGAGGAGCTGGACCGGGTGCATGCCGCCCTCAATGAGCGATTTGAGGGGATGTTCGATGAAGCCGGCTACAGAGTGCTGACCTGGGGTGAGGTGGGCAAGACCCGGCTGTTTTCCACCGAGCGCGTCGAGCGCCCGTCGCAGATGAAACAACTGCGTCCCTGGGCTTGGAAAGACGATCTCATCTTCACCGAGTTCCTGAAGGTGGTCGGTGCGAACGCGGTGCGTCTCGGTGTCCCCGAAGTGTACCCAGCCCTGCAGACTCGGATGATCGACACCCTCCCTGCGTCGGCACTCGCGGCGGTGGCGATGCAATGGTACACGCGCCTCAAGTTCGTTTCAAAGGCAAATAGCGGGATCATCGTGGGCGCCACACTCATTCGGAAGGACAAGTTCGACGCTCTATCCGATGAACACAGGAAGGCACTTCTTGAGACGAGTGGTCGTGCTCAAGAGGCGCTCCAGAAATCGATACGCCGGGACGATGCCAACGCCTACGAGACGATGCTCAAACGCGGAATAATCGCCGTCGACACCAGCGAGCATCGCGCGGAGTGGGACGATGTGAACC
>JBAVOF010000441.1:0-9100 GCA_049691835.1 Polyangiales bacterium | reverse complement strand
GGCCAGGGCGGTGCAGGCGGCACGGGCGGAAACAACCTCGCGCCGAAACAGTTCCTATCGGAGTGGGACCTCTTTACGGATATCCGCAACCAGGTGCCGGCGGAGGGCGTCATCCCGTTTGGGGTGACGTCGCCCCTATTCACCGACTACGCGCTCAAGCATCGCTTCGTGACCCTTCGCGAGGGCGGACAGATCGAGTACTCACAGGATGAGCGATGGCAAAGCCCGGTCGGCACGATCTACGTGAAGACTTTCGCTTACCCGATCGACATGCGTGATCCGGAGCTTGGCGAGCAGCTGATCGAGACGCGTATCATGGTGCACCAGCCCGACGGCTGGAAGACCTGGGCCTACGCCTACAACGAAGAGATGACAGACGCTGAGCTGAAGCTGGGTGGTCTCACGCTCTCCGTCAGTTGGATCAACGAGGCAGGCGAGGTCGTCACCGTCCCGAACTACGGGATCCCCTCCACCGGAGCCTGCCGAAAGTGCCATGGCGCCGCGCCCAACACGCGCACGCTCGGACCGTCAACGGGCATGCTGAACAGGCCCGATGACTACGGCGAGGGCCCGGTCAACCAGATCGACTATTTCGCATCGCTCGGCATGCTGAACAACCCTCCGCCTCCGGAGAGCCCGGAGAACCCCCGCATCACCTACGTTGACCCCGCTCCGCACAACGCCGAGTGCGATCCAAACGACTGGCTCTGTCTCCACGATGGAGCGCGCTCCTGGTTCGACTCCAACTGCTCGCAATGTCACGCGCCCAATGGCGAAGTCGCTGACAAGCTCTTGTTCCTCGACTGGTCCAACATGAACCCCATCGTGACCGACACCACTCACTGGGGGGTCTGCAAAGTGCCGACCTCGGCCGGCAACGGTGTGGACTGCACGCAGCGGTACGACATTTATCCGGGCGATCCCGACCGCTCGCTCCTGGTTTGCCGAATTGAATCGCTGACGGCGGGCGAAATGATGCCGCCGCTTGGCCGTAGCACCGTGCAAGTCCAAGGAGTCCAAGTGATCCGCGACTGGATCGCCAAGATGGACACCAGCGACCCACGCTTCGCACCGTGCGACTGACGCCGCGCGCGTGGCTCGCTCTGATTCCCGCCGTTCTTGCCGCTTCGTGTGGTGAGACGAGCGGGTCGAGCGAGCCCGTGCCTGCCGTCGAGTTGCCTTGGCCCTCAACGAGGTTCCCTGCCCTTCCCGCAGTCATGGAGGGGGTTCCGGAAACGCGGCTGGAGCTTGGGAAGCTTCTCTTCTACGAGACTTTGCTCTCCGGCGATCGTGAGACCGCCTGCGCGACCTGCCACAGCGAGATCTGGGGCATGAGCGACGCGCTCCCGCGCTCCGTGGGGCTCGGTGCAGGTCTCCTCGCGGGGCCGGGGCGCCGAGGTCCAAACATCATGCGCCGGAACGCGCCGACCCTCTACAATCTCGCCTTCAGGGAGAGTTTCTTCCTCGATGGGCGGACACCGACGCTCGAAGAGCAGGCATTGGTACCGATGCTCGAGGCGGACGAGATGGGCCGCGATCCAGAAGACTCAGTTGCAGAGATGGCTACCATCCCCGAGTACGTCGACCGCTTCGCCGAGTCGTTTCCGGACGACCCCCGGGTGACGGTCGCGAACATGGCTTCGGCGCTTTCGGCTTTCCAGCGCACCCTGCTCTCCCAGCGCTCGCTGTACGATGCCTATGTCAAGGGCGACCTCGGCGCGCTCAACGAGGAGGTCATCGAGGGCATGTTCCGCTTCGCGGAGATGGGCTGTGACGCTTGCCATAGCCCGCCGCTGTTCGAATCGGAGAGATTCGAGAACCGCAGCGTGCCCGACGTGGACGGCGTGTTGGACGAGGGTCTCATGGAAACCACGGGCCGGAGCGACGATCGCGGAAAGTTTCGCGTGCCAACCCTCCGGAACGTCGCGTTCAGCGACCCCTACTTCCACAACGGTGTCATCGCGAAGCTCGAAGATGCTGTTGCGCACGAGCTCGAACAAAGCGGAATGCCCTATACCGATGAGGACGCTCGACTGATCAAGCTGTTCATCGACAAAGCTCTTCGAGACGAAAGCCGCGAACCCGACCGCCCGCAATCGCTTCCGAGCGGTCTGCCCCTGCCGCGCGACGGCACCCAAATCATTCGCTAGCTCAGTCGATGAGTAGCCGACTCTCGTCGCCAACGTCCTCATCCTCGATGAGGTCGATGCGGCTTCGAGCGTAGCGGCGGGCGGCGGCCAATGCGCGCTCACCCTTGCCCCGATCGAGAGCCCACTGCGCGTGGTCGACCAGGAGCGCCAGCTCGGTAGCTCGTCCGAGCGTCATCGCGAAACGCCGTGCACCCCGTTCGAGCGCTGGGCGGCGGTCCAGGGTTTCCTGCAGCCATCGCCCCGCGTGTTGAACTGCGATTTGACTGCGATCGACTGCCGCACGCAAGCGCCCGTCGGTTGCCGCTCCGAGCCGAGCGCGAATCTCGCCGACGAAGGCCTCCCAAACGCCGTCCTGCCTGAGCGCGCGAAGGGTGTCGAGCGACAGAACGTTGGTCGTTCCTTCCCAAATCGGGAGCACCTGGGCATCGGCAAGCAACCTCGGAAGACCCGTGTCGTTGACGTAACCGGCGCCGCCAAACGCCTCCAGCGCCTCGGAGGCGACCGTCACCGCTTGTTTTCCGGTGGTCAGCTTTCCGATCGGGGTCAGCAGTCGGCTCAGCAGTTGCTCCGAGTCACTCGCCTCGCGCGACTCGATCCGGCCGAGGAGCTCGACCACGCGAAACGCCAACAAGAACGCTCCCTGCGTTTCGGCGATCATCTCCGCCATGGTGTCCACGTGAAGCGGTTTTTCGATGAGCAAATCGCCGAACGCTTCGCGCTTCGCTGCGTAGTCACGGCAGAGCGCAACCGCACGCCGCATGCCGACAATCGCTCCCACCGCGTTCCAGGTCCGCGTGATGTTGAGCATCGGTGTGATGTTGCGGACTCCATTGTCGAGGCCCGCGACGGGCACCGCCATCACTCCGTCGAGGGTGAGCTCCGCGGTCGGCAGCTTGCGGGTTCCGAATTTGTCTTTGAGCCTGTTGATGTGAAGGTCCTGCAGGCGCCCGCGCTCGTCACGCAGCTCGAGGTAGAACATCGCCAAACCACGTCCACCCGGCGGGTTTCCTTCGGGTCGAGCCAGCGTGAGCGCCATGTCGGCAGTCGTTGCAGAGGTGAACCACTTGGTTCCGTAGAGGCGCCAGCTGTCGCCATCGCGGCGCGCGACGGTTTCGGTCTGCCCAACATCGGAGCCGCCGATGCGTTCGGTCATCCATTGCCCGGAAGTCCACATCGTGGCCGGGTCGCGAGACAGCAGGCGCGGGAGCGCGTGATCGATCAGGCTTTGGTTTCCGGAGTCGAGCAAGGTACGCGCGGCTCCGTCGGTCATGGCCAACGGGCAGTTGTAGGTGTCGAGCGAGGCCTGAACGAGATAGTTCAAGACGTGCTGGTGCGTGCGAGCGTGCGGCCCTAGCCCGGCGTCGTAGCCCGCCGCGACCATCCCATGCTCGGCGCAGATGATCTGCGCCCGCCTCCACACCTCGGTCACCTCCACCTGATCGATCCGATTTCCCCAGGGGTCCCAAACCCTGTGCACGGGTTCATTGTCGAGATCGGCCTGCGAGAGCTGAAACAGCTCGCCGCCGCTGAGCCCTCCGAGCTCCCGGTACTCCGGCTCGAAGCGTTCGAGCAGCTCCGCGGGGAGCGTTCGCTCCAGGTACTCCCGCAGGAGGGGGTCGCAATCGTATTGATTTCCAAGGCCAGGAGGCATCTGTTGGAAGGCCATATGTTACTCCGTCTAGCATAAACTGACGATATATGAAATCACCATACGCCCGTGCAAGCCTTCGGTCAATCCGCAGGAGGCCACCGCAGCGCGGAGCAGTGCTAGAGATCAGCAATGATCCCCATCAAGGTCGCGACCGCGTCGCTGAATCAGACGCCGCTCGATTGGGTAGGCAATCAGCGCCGCATCGAGGTCGTGCTGCGGCAGGCGCACGCCGACGGGGTCGCTGTGCTCGTGCTCCCCGAGCTCTGCACGACCGGCTACGGCTGCGAGGATGCGTTCCTCGGCCCGGACGTCGCCAAGCGCGCCTGGTCGATGCTCATGGAGCTCCTGCCTCAAACCAAGGGCATGGTCGTGAGCATCGGGATGCCGGTCCGCCGTCGAGGCGGCCTCTACAACACGGCCTGCGTCGTCGCCGATGGGCGCATCGCGGGTTTCGCGGCCAAAGAGCACCTCGCTGGCGAGGGGCTTCACTATGAGCCCCGCTGGTTCAAGCCCTGGCCGAACAATCAAGTTGTGCATCTGGAGCACAACGGGCAGACCTACCCGTTTGGCGACGTGTTCTTCGACTTCGCGGGTGTGCGCCTCGGCTTCGAGATCTGCGAAGACGCCTGGGTAGCGCAGCGGCGTGGCGCCCTGGATGGATATGCGATGGACCTCATCGCAAACCCGAGCGCGAGCCACTTCGCCTTCGGCAAGCACGCAGTACGGGAACGCTTGGTGTTGGAGGGGTCGCGCTCGATGGCCGTGACCTACCTCTACGCGAATCTGCTGGGCAACGAGGCTGGGAGGGTTATTTACGATGGCGGCTGTTACATCGCTCAGAACGGCAAGCTCCTAGCGCGCTCGCCGCGGCTGACGTTCGACGACTCCGTGCTGACGAGCGCCGTGGTCGATGTCGAAGCTTCACAGACCGAGCAGGTGCGAACCTCCAGCTTCGCAGCCGACAGCACGGATCCCGGCACGAAGAGGATCAGCGTCGATTTCGAGCTTCCCCGCGCCGCGATGAAGCGGTCGGAGCCGGCAGAGCTGCCCTGGGAGGGGAGCAAATACCACAAAGAAGAGGAGTTCATGCGCGCGATGACGCTCGGGCTCTTCGATTATCTTCGCAAGAGCCATTGTCGCGGCTTCGTTCTGAGCATCAGTGGAGGTGCCGATTCCGCAGCGGCTGCCTGTCTGGTCTCGTTGATGGTGGATCGTGCGCACCAGGAGCTCGGCAGCAAACGGATGGCTCAGAAGCTCGGCCTCGATCCCGAGCCAAGCCCGCGTGACTGGGTTCGCAAGCTCCTATGCTGCGCGTACCAACCGACCGCGAACAGCGGCGACGTGACGCGCAACGCGGCAACCGCGGTGGCCGAGGCGATCGGCGCCACGTTCTACGTCCTGGACGTGCAACAGATCGTCGATGCATACGAGCGCTTGATCGCCGACGCAGTGGGACGAGCGCTGAGCTGGGCTGAGGACGACATCACGTTGCAAAACATCCAGGCCCGTGCCCGCGGCCCCAGCGTATGGATGTTGGCCAACATGCGGGGCGCCCTGCTGCTCTCGACGAGCAACCGCTCCGAAGCTGCCGTGGGTTACGCCACGATGGATGGAGACACGTGTGGAGGCCTCAGCCCCATTGCTGGGATCGACAAGGCCTTTCTCCGGCGGTGGCTGCGCTGGCTCGAAACCGAAGGCCCGGTGGGCATGCAACCGATTCCGGTGCTCCATGCGGTGAACGTGCAAACTCCAACTGCTGAGCTCCGCCCGCCCGGAAGCGAGCAGACCGATGAAGGCGACCTCATGCCCTACCCCGTGCTCGACGCCATCGAGCGGCTGGCGATCGGGGACAAGCTCCCGCCCGCCGATTGCCTGGAGATCCTCCAGGCGGAGTTTTCGCAGCATGACGAGGAAACCCTTCGGGGATGGGTCGCGCGCTTCTTCCGCCTCTGGTCGCGCAATCAGTGGAAGCGCGAACGCTATGCTCCGTCGTTCCATGTCGACGACAAGAACCTCGATCCGAAGACCTGGTGCCGATTTCCAATCCTGTCCGGAGGCTTCGAGCGGGAGTTATCCGAGCTCTGAGCGGACTCGTTCGGCGATCCGCTCGATCTCCTCGACGACGATGTCTGGTCGTTCCATCGCCATGAAGTGGGTCGTGTCTGCGAGCACGCGCAGGCGCGTATCAGGACGGCATCGCATGAACGCGTCCCGAGACTCCCGGCTGAACGGGGGGCCACTGTGCTCCCGGGTCAGCAGCGTAGTCGGGCAGCGGACCTTTCGAATCGCGGGGTAGGGATTGACCGTCGCCATCGCGAAGGTCCGGCTCTCCCAGGTACGTTCGCAGCTGAGGCGAACGACACCGTCTTCGGAGACGGTGCCACCGTCCACGTACGCCTCGATCCAGTCCCGAGACCAGGTGCGAAAGGGCCCCTTGCCCACGAAGTTCTCGACGGCGGCCTCCTTGGAGGGAAACTCCATGCGCCGTCTGGCGGCCGCCTTCGCAATTGGAACCAGGCGTTCCGATAGGCCGAGCGCGCGCGCCAGAGTCATCATCGGTACCTCGCGCGGGGCGACGATGACGGGATCGATGAGCACCAGTCCCTTGACCAACTCCGGCCGCGCGGCCGCAAGCTCCAAGCTGACCGTGGCTCCCATCGAATGGCCCGCAAGAACCACCGGCTGCCTCAGCGTTTCGACAAACCGTTCGAGGTCTTTGCGATACCGGCGCCAAGAACGGAGTCGCCTTGGATCGGCTGCCGCCGTCGATCTGCCATGACCACGCGCATCCATCAGGTAGACATCGAGAGAAGCATCGAGGTCGCGCAACAAGAAGGCATAGGTCTCCGCATTGAACCCCGTCGCATGGGCGAAATGAAGGGTCACGCTCGGCTCACCGTTGGCTTCGCGATGAAGGATGGAGAAATCGCAGAATTGTTCGCGTCGGGGGGGTTGCACGACTACTCGGCTGAGATGCTTTGGAAGAAGCGGACTCCGGTCAGACGCTCGGACTCGTCCCACAAACGCTTCGCGGCTTGGGGATCGCGCGCCTTGCTCAGTGGCTCGATGATCTCGGGGGGGCCATGCCAGCCCAGCATGCGCGTCGGCCCGACGTACTCGTTCCCACGCAGGGGCTCGACCGTGGCGAAGACCGTGGGCAGCGCGCCCGCCGCCGCATCCTGCGCCAAGATCGCATTGCCCCATGCGCTCAAGGCTTGCGTCAGTTTGGAGCCCTCCATCTTCGGACCGGCCTCCTGCAAGTTCGTCGCCGCCCAGCCCGGATGACACGCCACGCTGATCGTTTCGCTGCCAATGTCCTTGAGCCTGCGATCAAGCTCGTACGTGAATAGCAGGTTCGCGAGCTTGCTCTGCCCGTAGGCCCCCCACTTGCTGTAATTTCTCTCCGATTGGAGGTCGTGGAATCGAATCTTCCCGAACTTGTGCGCGATGCTGCTGACGTTCACGACGCGTGAACCGGGCGTCGCCAAGAGCAAATCGAGTAGGCGCCCCGTCAACGCGAAGTGTCCGAGGTGATTGGTCCCGAGCTGCATCTCGAAGCCATCCTTGGTGAGCCGCCTCGGGAGCGCCATTACACCGGCATTGTTGACCAGAGCGTGGAGCTGCGAATGTCGCTGCCGGAAGGTATCGGCAAATGCGCGCACGGACGACAAGTCCGAGAGGTCGAGCGGAATGAGCTCCATTCGAGCGTTCGGCGCCACGCGCCGAATCCGATCAGCGGCGGTCTTGGCCTTGTCCTGGTTCCTGCACGCCAAGACCACCTCGGCGCCGCGCTCAGCAAACGCGAGGGCCGCTTCGTACCCGATGCCGCTGTTTGCACCGGTCACCACGATCAAGCGCCCGGACAAATCGGGGACCCGACTGAGATTCCAATCCTGTGACACGGCGCGTACCGTACACCAGCGATTCCCGACGCGCCGCCAGGCGAAGCAAAAGACACACGTTGAGCCTTCATTCATGCTAGCGTTCGAAACACCGGATGAAGTGGGTCCGGGCAACGGGAGGGTGAGCATGCGAATTCTGATGGTTTTCGTCCTGAGCGGCGCGCTTGGAGCGCTCGGATGTGGCGACAGCAGCGACGCCTCGGCCGGTACAGGTGGGTCCGGTGGCGCCGGCGGTGGTGGTGGTGCAGGTGGCGGCGGCAGTGAGGCGCCTGTGATCACGATGGTCGCGTGGGCTCCGGTCGGCAGTTGCCAGGCTCTTACGCGTTCGGACTACACGGTAACGGTGACAGCGACCGATGCTGATTCGCCCTCGGCCGATTTGATCTACGATGGGAGCGTCAGCGGGTGCAATGGCCAGATCGACGCGGCGGCCTCGACGATCAGCTGCCCCAACGTAGCCCCGTACAATGGCAGCGTCGTGGTCGAGGATGGCGATGGAAACGTCTCGGCCCCCGCGAGCTTCACGATCGGAGTATGCGAGACCAGTAGCAAGACTCCATAGCCGCTCGCCTCGCATCAACGCTGAAAAAGGGTCCGAACCGGGCCCTTTTTTTTCGCGCACTGCGTCCTCTCCCATTCCTGTTATGCTCGCCTCTCTCAATGACTGCAAAGAGCAAGTACGAAGCTGATGTCGTCGTCATTGGCGGCGGCCTCGCAGGAATGGTGACCGCTCTGGAGCTGCTGGACGCAGGCAAGCGGGTGGTCTTGCTGGACGCGGCCACGCGCGATCGCTTCGGTGGGCTCGCGCTCTGGTCGTTTGGCGGCATGTTCTTCGTCGACTCTCCCGAGCAACGCAAGAACGGCATCAGGGACTCGGTCGACCTCGCCATGCGCGATTGGGTCCGATACGGCGAGCTCGATCCGGCCGATGTGTGGCCGTACCGATGGGCTGAAGCCTACGTCAACCGTTGCACCGAAGAGGTGCGCGGCTGGCTGGCCGAACGGGACGTGAGCTTGTTCCGCGCCGTGAACTGGACCGAGCGCGGATACTTCGTGCCGGGCAACTCGGTGCCGCGTTTTCACATCGTTTGGGGCACCGGCGAGGGCATCGTGAAACCTCTGATCCCACGCCTCGAAGCCCACGAGAAAACGGGTCGCCTGCAGCTTCACTTCAATCACAGTGTCGACGCGCTCACGCAGGAAGCGGGCCATGTGGTCGGATGCCATGGCACCGGAGGCGCTGCAACCTTCGAGGCGCGCGGCGACGCGGTCGTGATCGCGGCCGGGGGGATCGCGGGCAACCACGACAAGGTGCGCGCCGTCTGGCCTAGGGATCAGTGGGGCGAGCCTCCGGAACCGATGCTCAATGGCTCGATCCCCGAAGCGGACGGTCGCCT
>JBAVOF010000440.1:0-5802 GCA_049691835.1 Polyangiales bacterium | reverse complement strand
CAGGCACTGAGCACCGCCCTGACGCAGGATGCAGTCATGGAGGTCGGACTGGGTGCGGCCAAGGAGATCGCTTCACACGACTTCGCCGCGATCACCGAATATCAAGCCGAGGGCAGGCGGCACATCGTGCGGCGTGCGGTTGGCGAGCGGGCGCTCGCCTTTCAAGGGCTCCGCTTCCGCGACAACACGTCCCTGACCGCGATGGTCGTCAAGAATCGACACTATCTCCCGTACCGCGGCGAATTCGATTCGAAACATCAGGTGCTCTTCACCAAGAAAGCCAAGCTCAAGGGGATGGAGTCGCTTCTCGTCTTGCCATTGGTGGTGCGCGAAGAGCCCATCGGTACGTTGATCATTGCCGCGAAGGCTCCTTCTGCATTCGCCACCTCGGCGCGCGAAACGCTCCAGGCGCTCGCGAACCAGCTCGCAGTCGCCTTGGCCAACGCGCGTGCCGTCCGTCAGCTCGAAGAGATGGCGACGACGGATGGTCTAACCGGCTGCCTGAACAAGCGCGCGTTCTTCGATGAGCTCGAGCAGAAGCTGCTGGCCGCGCAGAGATTTGGGCGGAAGCTCTCCGTGATTGTGACCGACCTGGATCACTTCAAGGCCGTGAACGACACCTACGGCCACGCCGCCGGTGATCGCGTGCTCCAGGAGCTGGGGCGAGTGCTCAAGCGAGTGAAACGGGAGACCGACCTCGTCGCGCGCTTCGGCGGTGAAGAGTTCTGCGTGCTTTGCGAGGAAACCGACGCTCACGGAGCTCGCCTCCTCGCGGAGCGCGTACGCGAGGAGCTCGAGGGCACGGAGTTGGTGACCGAGCTCGGTCCACTGAAGGTCACGGCCTCGCTAGGAGTCGCCACGTTCCCCGATCACGCGTCCACGGCTGCCGATTTGTTCGTCCAAGGCGACAAGGCGCTTTACGAAGCCAAGAACAGCGGACGGAATCGGGTTTGCACCGTCTAACGCGCGCTGCCGTCAGTGGCGCCGGAGCTCGAGCGTCTTGGGATCGAGCATCCATTGGAGTCGGCCTCGGCCGCGATCGAGACTGACCAAGCAGGCGGAGGCGGTGCGGAACTTTGGCGGGGTCGAGATGGCGCAGAGATGGCCAGCGAGCACGGCCACCTTCGGCATGTGCGTCACCATGACGATCAGCTCATCGTCGCCGGCATGCTCGAGCGGCTGCAGGGCCTCGGCGGTGGTTCCCTCGTCGATCGAGAGGGCAGGCTCCACCTTAACGGGACCTCTGAAGTCCGGGTGTGTCGCGGTGAGAATCTCGGCGGTTTGCACCGAGCGTACCAGCGGGCTCGTGTAGATGCAGGAGTACTGGAGGCCTAGTTGGACGAGCGCCTGGCCGACCTGGTTGACCGTCTTGCGTCCCGCATCGGTGAGCCAACGGTCGTGGTCGGTTCGAGTGGATCGGATGTCGATCGCCTGTCCATGTCTCACGAGCAGAACCTGCATGGCGCAAGCTTGCCACGCGGCCTAGCCATCGTCTCCCAAACTGCGTGCCGAAAGTGCAAACGATTCCTCAGGCGCCAGAACCAGCCTGTGTCGCGCGTAGGCCGCAAACCACAAGAGCCCGAGCCCGTACCAGACCGAGGCACCGATCACGACCTTCTGATAGACCGGGTCGGTTACGAAGAGCGCAACCAACGTAATGAGAGCGATGATCAGCGCCACGACGGCCCCCGGGACCCCCAACGGGCTGCGGTAGGGTCGATCGATGTGGGGAAAACGAGCTCGGAGCAGGATGTAAGAAAGCATCTGGAGCGCGTAGGCGATCACGGCACCGAAGACGGCCATGTTCAACAGGACGGCGCCGACCGGGTGCTCGGGTCCGAGCGCATGGATGCCGTACGCGACCAGGTAGCCCAGAAGGGCGCCGACCAGCAGCGCGATATGCGGGGTCCGACGCCGCGGATGCGTGCGCGAGAGCCAACGCGGGAAGTATCCCGCCCGCGACAGCGAGAAGATCTGGCGTCCGTAAGCGAAAATGATGCTGTGGAAGCTCGCGATGAGGCCGGTGACCGCCACCAGGGCTAGGAGCTTCGTGCCGAGCCCGGCGCCGAAGATCGTATTGAAGCCTTCGAACAGGGGCTCGGCGGACGAGGCCAGCGCATCGGCGCCCGGCGCGATCCCCGTGTTGAGAAAGAGAGTGAGGAACGCGGCCGCGATGAGGGTGAGTAGGCCGTAGACCAGTCCGCGCGGCAAATCTCGCGCCGGCGCATGTGCCTCTTCGGCAGCGAGCGGCAGTTGTTCGATCGCGAGAAAGAACCAGATCGCAAACGGGAGGGCGGAGAAGATACCGGCGCCACCATGGGGCAACCACCGGCTCCGGCCCGGTTCGGGCGCGATGCGGAGCGCCCAATCGATGTCGAAGTGCGGAATTGCCGCAACCCAGAACACGACGAGCACCCCCAGCGCCAACGCGGTGATGAGCACGATGAAGCGGAACGTGGTCTCGACACCTGCGATGTTGAGACCCACGAATAGCGCGTAGGCGGCGAGCCACCAGAGGGGCTCGGCAGTGTCGGGGGTGCCAAAAATGGCGCCCAGGTAGCCGCCGATGCCAACCACGATCACGGCCGGCGTCAGGATGTACTCCATGTTCTCGGCGAGACCGGTGATGTAGGCGCCCCAAGGACCCATCGCTGAGCGGGCAAACGAGTATGCCCCGCCGGTGTGCGGAAGGGCCGCGGCCATTTCGGCGATGCTGAAGCACAGGCCCGCGTACATGACGGTGATGACGATGGTTGCGATGAGAAGCCCGCCAAAACCTCCCGAGGCAAGCCCGAAGTTCCAGCCGAAGAAGTCCCCGGAGATCACCGCGCCGACGCCGAGCGCCCATAGGGACCAGACACCGGCGTAACGCCGCAGGCCACGCTGTTCGAAGTACTCATCGGTCACTCGGGCGTATTCGACCCCTTGGTCATTCCTCGGCATGGCGCCGAGTGTAGCGGTTTGGCTGGACTGGCGATAAGGTTGCGCGCATGTTGCCGATCGATCTTTCTGGGAAACGAGCGTTCGTTGCGGGGGTGGCGGACGACGGTGGATTCGGCTTCGCGATCGCCAAGGCGCTGGCTCATGCCGGTGCTTCGGTCTGCTTGGGCACCTGGCCGCCTGCGCTCGGTATCTTCGAGACCTTGCTGCGTCGAGGGAAGCTCGACGCATCGCTCGCAATGCCCGACGGCGCTCTGCTCGAATTCGAGAGAATCTATCCGCTGGACGCGGAGTTCGACTCGCTCGACGATGCGCCGAGGGAGCTTCGCGAGCAGAAGCGCTACCGAGACCGGGGCGATTTCAGCATCGACGGTGTCGCGAGCAGTCTGCGGCGCGATTTCGGTGACTCCTGCCTCGACATCGTCGTGCACAGCCTCGCAAACGGTCCCGAGGTGAATCGACCGCTCATGCGAACCAGCCGCAAGGGGTATCTCGCGGCCGTCGGGGCGAGCGCCTACTCGTTCGTTGCGCTCGCACAGCGCTTGCAGCCCCTGATGCGTCCGGACGGCGCGTTTCTAGCATTGTCGTATCTCGCCAGTCGGGGCGTGGTCGCCGACTATGGTGGCGGGATGGCTTCGGCCAAGGCGGCCCTCGAGGCCGATGCCCGGATGCTGGCGTTCGAGATGGGGCGCCAGCACGGGCATCGAGTCAACGTCATTTCGGCCGGGCCCTTCGCATCTCGCGCGGCCTCGGCGATTGGATTCATCCACAAGATGATCAAGTACTATGAGATGAACGCCCCGTTGGCGTCCGCGCTGCGCGCCGAAGAGGTCGGCAATGCGGCAGCCTTCTTGTGCAGCCCGCTTGCCAGCGGCATCACCGGGACCGTCCTCTACGTGGACAAGGGCTACCATGCGATGGCCGCCCCAGCGGACGTCGCGGGCTTGGTCGACGCGCTTTGCCGCGACTAGGCCGCGACCATGGCGTGCTGTGCCGTCGGCCGAATTCCGCTAGCTTCCACTGTGACCTGCAACGTTGCCACGAGCATGCGTTCAGTCCGGACGCGTTCCGTGAGCCAGGGATCGAGCGCCCGCATCAGCGCGCGGGCGGAAGGATAACGGGCGGCAGGGCTCCGACTCATGAGCTTGGCGACAAGACCATCCATTTCATGGTCGACCTGCGGCGATAGGAAGCGGGCGCGGGGAGCGTCTTCTCGAATGATCCGACGCAGAACTGCCGTTACATCGGTACCGGTGAATGGAAGCTTGCCGGTTAGCGCTTCGAACATCGTGATCCCAACACCGAATAGATCGGCGCGGGCATCGACGAATGGGTTGCCACTAGCCTGTTCGGGCGAGACATAGCTGGGCGTGCCGTAGACCCGACCTCGCTCCCGCGCGCGCTCGTCTGCAGGTGCCGTCTCGGCCGCGCACACGCCGAAATCGAGAAGATGCAAGTCGAGCTCGCCGTAGCTTCCGCGGTTGAGCAGGATGTGTTCAGGCTTGATATCCCGGTGCACGTAGCCATGCCGATGCACGCTGTGAAGAATCGACGCCAGACGCGCGATGATCACCGCCACCTGCGCTCCGGTGAGCGGGCCGCATCGCCGCAGGTACGATGACAGACTTTCGGAGCGCATGTACTTCATCACCAGGTACGGCGAGTAGTCCGGAAGCGAGCCGTGGTCGAGCACCGGCACGATGCCCGGATGAAAGACGCGCCGCGCCACCTCGACCTCGCGGCGCACTCGGCTGATCAGATCTGGGTTACCAGCGTGACTCGGCCGGAGCATCTTGACGACGACCGGTTCGAGGGTGGCCAGGCGCTCCGCCTCGAAGACGATTCCGGTCCCTCCCATGCCGATCGCATTTCCGATGCGATAGCGACCGTCGAGGAGCCGCCCTCGAAGCTCACTGCGCTCGCGCGATACCGACATGCCCCCAACCATCGGGTAGCGGGGCGGCTCCAGTCAAAAAAGGTGCGATTCGGGCTCAGTGCGAGCGACCGTGTCATGCACCCGCCGGAAGACGGGCGAGCGGGTCCCGATCGCGGTTTCTAGCGCGCGGTGCGGAAGCTGTTGATCGTTTCGCGTTCGTCGTAGTCGTACGTGTATCGAGTTGCGCGGCGGAAGGCATCGCTGTCCACCACGATGGGGTACTTGAGATGGTCGATGGCGCCGGCTGGGAGATAAGGCAGGCCGAGCCGACCTAGGCCGAGCCTGAATATCGCGGCTGGGACCGAGATTGGACGACGGCCGGCCGCGCGGACGATCGTGGACAGAGGCACCGGTGTCGGTCCGGACACGTTGTAGATGCCGTGCAGCTTGTGGGCGAGCGCCGTGACGATCGCGTTGGCTGCGTCTTCCTCGTGAATGAAGTGGAACAGCGGGTCGAAGCCCATGACGAGCGGCACATTCGGACCGCGAAGAAACGAAGCGAGCGTTCCGTGCTTGCTGGGGCCGAGCGTGTATACGATGCGCAGGACAGCCGTCGCGATCTCGGGGTACCGCCACAGCGCCGACGCGGCGTACAGATCTGCCGCGACCAAGTCGGCGAGCTCGGTAAACGTGTGCGCCGACATCGGAGGCTCGTCCTCGGTGTGATACAGTGGCGAGTCCGCGGCCGCACCGTAGAACGTGTGACGCCCAACGAAGACTGCCTGTTTCACCCCGTAACCCTCGCAGTGTTGGATGAAGGCTCGCGTCCCGTACAGGTTTACCCGCATGCGATCGGGACTCCGATGCACCAGGTGGGTCACCGTGGCCATGTGGATCGCCGCGTCCGGCCGGTGGGTCCGGAAAACGTCCTCCGCAGGACGTTTTCGCACATCCGCCTGAAAAAGCTCGACGGCCGGGGGTGCATC
>JBAVOF010000439.1:0-10182 GCA_049691835.1 Polyangiales bacterium | reverse complement strand
GGCCGGAACCCTTCGAAATCGCTACGGGGTCCTCTGGCACAGGGCCTGCAGACGGCCGATTCATGGATGGCCCGCGTGAACGCCTTGCCCGCCTTGGTGCCGCCGCCCTCTCGGACGCGGAGCTCGTCGCACTGCTGCTCGGCACCGGGCAGGCGGGCGAGCCCGTCGGTTCGTCCGCAGTTCGAATCCTTAGAGACGCAGGGGGGCTTTGGGCGCTCGCGCGAATGAGCGTGGTCGAGCTCAGCCGGATTGCCGGAGTTGGTCCGGCCAAGGCAGCACGTCTGGCAGCCGCCTTCGAGGCCGGGTCCCGCGGCAGCATCTGGCCCGCCACCGGCGCGACGCCTCTGTCCAACAGCGAGCTCGTTTTCAACCGGTATGGCCGACGGCTCATGAATAACCCGGTCGAGCGATTTCTCGTCATCTCCGTCGATGCGAAGAACCGGGCACGGGCCGAGCGCGAAGTTGCGAGGGGCGGACGCACCACTTGCCAGGTGGACCCCTCCGAGGTCTTCCGACTCTTGATCACCGAGTCGGCGTCTGGGGCGATTTTCGTACACAACCACCCGAGCGGGGACCCGGCGCCAAGTCCCCAGGACCTCGAGCTCACCGCTCGATTGCTTGCCGCGGGGTCCCTGCTGGGCATCCGCATCCTAGATCACCTCATCGTGGGCAACGGCCAATACACCAGCCTTCGAGATGCTGGTCTCTGGCCGGTAGTTCCATGAAATCACAGCGTTCGGTGAGCTTCGCGCCCTGATTCGGGCGACTTGACACCCCCCTTACCCCGTGCTCTCTTCGGGCACTCTTATTTTCCGGGAGCATTGCTGTGAAGCGGACCTATCAACCACATCGTAAGCGCCGTCTTCGGACACACGGGTTCCGCGCGCGTATGAAGACCAGAGGCGGGCGGAGCGTCATCAACGCCCGTCGTCGCAAGGGGCGTAAGCACCTGTCCGTCTCCTGCTACAAGAAGTAACCCGAAACGGTGCAAAGATGCCTCGTGCATCGGCAACGGCAAGGGCTGTGAACCACAAGCCACAGCGGTTTCGACGCGGCGATAGGCTGAAGAAGCGCTACGAATTCAGGCAGGCACAACTCAGCGGGCGACGAATCCACACGCCCCACTTTCTCATCGTTGTCCAACCGAATGCACTCCAACATACGCGACTTGGGATCACCGTGACGAAGAAAGTGGGTAGTGCGGTCCAGAGAAACCGGATCAAACGGGTCGTTCGGGAGGTCTTCCGCCGGAATCGCGAGCTGTTTCCATCGTCGCATGACCTGGTGTTCATCGCGAAACGAGGCGCCTCGGACATCGACTACGGGTCGCTCCTGAGCGAGCTGCAACGCGCCGCAACGAGGCTGAGGTCGGAGGCGACCCGATGATCCGGGCGGCCCTCCTCTTCCTGATCCGCCTCTACCAACTGACGCTGTCACGTCTGATAGGCCCGTCATGCCGCTTCGAGCCATCGTGCTCGCAGTACACCGCGACCTGCATCGAGCGATTTGGCGCGCTTCGCGGGTCTTGGCTGGGAATCAAGCGGATTGGGCGCTGTCACCCTCTGAACCCCGGCGGCTACGACCCGCCTCCGAGAACGGACCAGCGCACAGGGCACCGCCACGAGGCGCATCATGGGTGAGCGGAAGCAACTGCCGATTGCGATCCTGTTGTTGCCGTTGGTGGCCCTCGGCGCGATGCTCGCGGTCCAGTATTTCGCGCCGCCACGGACTCAGACCGAAGGGACCGCCGCCGAGCAGGCCGGGCAGGAGGCCAACGAGGCGTCGGTCGATACCCCCGCTGTTCAAGCGTCGCCAACCGATTCGCGTTCGAGGTCGGATTCTCAGCACCTGTATCAACTCGAGAACGAGCGCCTCGTCGCCTCGTTTACCGATTTGAACACGGCAATGACGAGCCTCCGAGTCAAAGGGGAGCGTTACCACGACGCGGAGGGAACCCCGGTCGAGCTCGTCACGACCGACAAAGAGGCTTACCTACCGTTCGCGCCGTCCTTGTCTGGCGTGAGGATTCCGGCCGATGCCCGATGGCAGGTCGTGGAGTCCTCGAAAGAACGAATCAGGTTTCAGTGGAACGGTGACGGCGTCTCGGTGACTCGGACTTGGGAGCTCGCCGAGGGGCCCTATCAGCTTCATTCCGTGATCGAAGTTCGCAGCGTCGACACCAGCCCCAGGTCCGTCGGCTTGGGCATCACCTCGGCCCACTACGTCCGTCGTGCGGACGAGAAAGGCGGCTTCTTTGGAAGGCCGTCCCCGGCGCTGAGCCACGGCCTGTGTCAGGTCGGCGACGAAACGATTCGTGAAGCCCGCGACGGCCTCCTGAGCGAGGACGAATCGCATCCCATGCAACCTCACAGCTATGGACCGGGGATCGAATACGTCGCGCTCAGTAGCGTGTACTTTGCCCTCATCGCGGCGCCCGAAGGCGAAACCGCCGAGCGCTGCGACCTACTCACGACCGAACGCGGTGGCACGCGGGAGGACCCTGACGGCAGCTTGTTCCAAGCCACACTTGCGTACGCACCACGGGAGGTGGGCCCCGGAGAGTCGTCGACCTTCCGAACGGCCGTGTACGCTGGCCCGAAGGACTACGATGCGCTCGTGGATTTCGGACACGGGGCGTCCAACGTCATCGACCTAGGCTGGTTCAGCTTCATCGCGCGCGGCATGAGTTGGCTCCTGCGCACGATCTACGGTTTCATCGGCAACTGGGGCGTGGCGATCATCCTGCTGACCCTGCTCGTGCGGGTACTGCTCCTGCCCTTCGTCATTCCACAGTTCCGAAACATGGCGAAGCAACGCGCCCTCAAGCCGGAGATCGACAAGATCAACGAGCTCTACAAGGACGATCGCGAGAAGAAGGGCGCCGCGATGATGGAGCTCTGGCGCAAGCACAAGGTGAACCCACTGGGCGGCTGCCTTCCTGTGCTCTTGCAGATGCCCATCTTTTTTGCGCTCTATCAGACGCTGTCGACGAGCATTGAACTCTACCACGCACCGTTCATTTGGTGGTGGACCGATCTATCGTCTCCCGACCCCATGTATGTGTTGCCGCTCGTCCTCGGCGCGTTGATGTTCATCCAGCAGAAGCTGACCCCGGTGCAAATGGATGCGACGCAGGCCAAGGTAATGCTCTACGCGATGCCCGTGATGATGACGTTCTTCATGCTGCTTCTGCCGACGGGCCTATGTTTGTACATGGTGACCAGCTCGGCCATCGGCATCACTCAGCAACGATACATGTATTGGAAGATGGACCAGGAGACGTCGAACTCGGCGACCACCCCGAGCGACGATGACGACGACGATCAAGCGGCTGAACAAGCAGAGGCCGCCACACCCAAACGGGCCAAGCCCCGCAGAAAGAAGAGGACTCGCCGTGGACGAGCTTAAGAGCAAACCCCGTGACGGAGCGCTGATTCTCGATCAGCCAATGCAAGAGGATCCCTCGCAGTACGCCGGCGACGGCAAGGCCGAAGAGGCTGCGGAGATTCTCGAGGAGCTCATGAACCTCATGGACCTCGACGTTCGAGTGGAGATCCGTTCCGACGCTGAGCGTATCGAGCTCGACGTGACTGGACCAGACTCCGGCCGCGTGATCGGGAAGAAGGGCGCTGCGCTCGACGCACTTCAGTTCCTGATCAACAAGATGGTCAATCGGTTCCCCGAAGGGCGACGTCACGTGATCGTCGATTCGGGAGACTATCGCGAGCGCCACGACGACGGCCTCATTTCGATGGCCAAGCGCCAGGCCCATCGCGCGGTGGACGAGGGCAAGGTAGTGACGCTGCAACCGATGAATGCGCGCGATCGACGCGTCATTCACATGTCTCTCGCCAAATTCGAGGGCGTCAGCACCGTGTCGCAAGGCGAAGGCACGCGCCGCCGCATCCAGATCATCCCGGCACACAAGCGTCGCTAGCCGGCGGTCTGCACGTCAGCTTCGATACGCCAAGATGGACCTCGGAGCGCCACTGGACGGGACCTCGTAATCCAGCCGACGATCGAGGCTCAGCGCCCCTTTGGCCTCCGGCTCCGAACCTGCGGTCAACACCCAGACCTCATTGGCGAGTTGGGCGCCGATTCTCAGCCACACGTCCGGCGCGAACGTGGCGCGTGAGAGCGCGACGCCGAATGGGACACCGCGCACGGACGGCTTAGCAGCGTCGACCCTCTGCTCCAGGATCGTCGCGCGGGTCGTGAGCCCGAGTGCGCCTATCGCTGTCCTCAGGAAGGCCGCTCGGATTCGCCGGGGCTCGACGAGGGTTCCTCGCAGGGTCTCGTTTGAGAGCAGAATCGGAATCGTCGGCGCGCCGACACCCGCGCCGATATCGACGAACGATGCCGATGGCCCCGCCCATCCAGCACGAATCACATGGGCCGCGTCCAGAAATAGAATTTCGGAAAGCTCAGTGTCACTTCGAGCAGATGTGAGATCCGTTCGTACATCCCAAGCTTGCGTGAGCTCGAAAAATGCCACCCATCCCGAGGGTTCGGATATCCCTACCCGCTCACACACCGCGCCGATTGCGTCTGCTCCGCTCATTGCCGTCGCGCCCCGTGCCAGGCTGCCTTCAACTCGGCCATGTCCGCATGGCGATCATCCTTGATGCGATGCATGGCTCGTTCCACGACGTGCGCGATGGCGCGGGGAACATCGGCAACGACGTCGATGGGAAGATGGTCGCCAGCGTCGATCTTCATGATCAGTCGACCGATATGACCTTCGTCAAAAGGTCGTTTGCCGCTCAGTGTCTCGTAGAGGAGAACTCCGAGCCCGTAGACGTCGATGCGCTGATCGACCTCAGCCCTCCCGGTGAGAACCTCGGGCGCCATGTATGCCGGGGTGCCGCTAACCTCACCGGTCGCGGTCAGTCGATCCAGACCGAGGACCTTCGAAGCTCCGAAATCCACCAGACGCGGACTGCCTCCCTCGGGCCAAACCACGTTGCCGGGCTTCAGGTCGCCGTGAAGGACACCGTGTCGGTGAACGGCGCCCAAGGCGTCACAAAGAGCATCGACCAGACCGTCGGCCTCCGCGATCCCCAGCGGACCGCGGGACAAGCGCTCGGCGAGCGTCTCGCCTTCCACGTATTCGGTCACCAAGAAAACCAGGCCGTCATCGGCGATGCCGAGCTCGAGCAATCGGACGATCGCCGGATGATCGAGAGCCTTGAGCACGGCACCTTCCCTTCGAAACCTTCGGCGCATCGCTTCATCGGCGAGGTATTCGCCCCGCAGCACCTTGACCGCCACGCGTGACCCCTCGAGGCGGTCGCATGCTTCGAACACATCTCCCATGGCGCCGCGTGCGACTTCCGACACCAGCTCGTAGCGGCCCGCCAATGTGGTTCCAACACCGATGCTTGCAGGGTCCGTCATCGCCCCAGGCAAGATACATCGCTTCGCAAGACGGGCCCAACTGACGTACGCTCCGTCGGCTGATGACGCTGCCCAACCTCCACCACGCCCTGGGCGAGCTCTATGGCTTGCCGGTTCCATCGACCGAGATCACGGCGCTCAAGGGCGATGCCTCGACGAGACGTTACTTTCGCGTAGAAGTTCGGGAGCCTCAGGGGCTCGGCCCCCGCAGCCTGATAGTCATGCAGCTGCCCGAAGACGCGTTTCGGAGCGATGAAGGAGGTGACGACGCGACGCCTCATCGGCTGCCGTTTCTAGAGGTCGCTGAGCTCCTCGCATCGCGTGGACTGCCCGTCCCAGCGATCTACGCCGAAGACCTGACGAACGGTGTGATCTTACTGGAAGACCTCGGTGATACGACCCTCGAACGAGAGTTGCGCCGTTCGCCGCGCGGACAATGGCCAAGTCTCTACGGCAACGCCGTCGACCTGCTGGCCGAACTGCACGAACGCTGCGCCGATCTTCCAGTCGACTCGATCGTGTCGAAACGCAGATTCGACCGTGATCTTCTCGTCTGGGAGCTCGATCACTTCCGGGAATGGGGGCTGGAGGCCTTGTTTGGCTCGTTGGATTCAGCGCAATCGCAAATCCTGCAGGACGCGTTCGAGACGCTCGCCAACGAGATCGAGGCGATGCCCTATGGCTTCGTCCACCGGGACTACCAATCCAAGAATCTGATGGTCGGACCATCTGGCGCGCTCAGCGTGATCGACTTCCAGGACGCGCTCCTCGGCCCACGCGCGTATGACCTGGTTGCCTTGCTCTGTGACTCCTACGTTTCCCTCGACGCAGACTTTCAGGGGTCGATGATCGTGCGGTATGCTGCACTGCGTCGTATCGCGGTGGCCGACTTGCGTCGTGAATTTTGGCAGGTTGCTCTTCATCGCAAGCTGAAGGACGCCGGTCGCTTCGTCTACATTGACCGGGTCCGCAAAAACCCGGACTTCTTGCGGTGGTTTCCCCAGAGCTTGACCTATGTAGGACGGGCGGCCGCCCAAATCCGGGGCTTCGAGGGGCTCCAACGCGTCCTGCAAGACAAGATCCCGGGGTTTCCGGACCGAGTGCCGAAACCAGCCTCCTCGGTGGAATAGACCGGGACGAAGCCGCGTTGACCTTTTGAGCGACGGGGGGTGGAACCGGCCACCCAAAATGTACCCTCTCCTCTTCCCACCATCCGACAACCTGCACCCCCGGTTTCACCCCCCCGCTGGCGTCGATCAGGAGGGATTTGTTGCGGGGATCCATCTGAGCGGTAGACTTTGATTTCGCCTTCATGACGACCCTCCTCCAGGCACTTGCCGTCGCTGCAGTCCTACTGCTCGACGCAACGTCCGCACAAGCGGCAGATTGCGCATGCGATCGCCTCTCCGCCGAGGGTTGTGATGACAGCGCGCAGATGAGAGAGATGCCAAGCGCTCCGCCCCTGTGGTGTGAACGGACTGACGATCCACGCTGCATGCCCGCGAGCACACACGGCACCTCCGGGCACACGCTCGTCCCAGTCGCCATGAGCTGGGCTCAATCACTCCGATGCAACCCGCCTCCCCGCACCGGAATCCGATGGGATGCCCGACTCGACGGAGGCGCGCGGGCCCAACACTCACGCAGAGTCGAACGACCACCGAGGTAACACCGGCCGCCTCGATAGGGCGGTCGTCCCGGCATTTGGTTGTTCATTCGAACGTCGAGTTGTTTTCAAGCTCGCCGCGGAGCCGCGGTGAAAGGATAGAGATATGAGTAAAGGTTCAATAATTTTGCTGGTGCTCGTGGTCGCCGGCGGTGCGTTCGCGATCGGACAGGTCGTGGGCTCACGATCGCACACCGACACCGAGGTTTCCGATGAGGGAGGTGCCGAAGCCGCGGACGTGAAAGTCCCTGGCGACGTGGAGCGATTCAAAATCCCAGTGACCGATGCGCAGCCCGCCAAGGGCCCGAAGGACGCGCTGGTGACCATCGTGGAGTTCAGCGAGTTCCAGTGCCCATTCTGTGCTCGGGTTCTGCCGACGACGAAGGAGATCGTCGACACATACGGTGACAAGGTTCGGATCGTGTGGCGCAACAACCCTCTCGCATTCCACAACAACGCGGGGCCCGCGGCTGCCTTAGCCATGGAAGCCTACGCGCAGGGCGGCAATGAAAAGTTCTGGGAGGTGCACGACGTTCTCTTCGCGAACCAGAACGCTCTGGGGCGCACAGAGCTCGACGGCTACGCAAAACAAGCAGGGCTCGACATGGAGAAGGTGAAGAAGGCCCTCGATGAAGGGACCCATGCCAAGGAGATTCAGGCCGACCAGTCCCTGGCAGCGCAAGTTGGCGCGAACGGAACGCCGTACTTCTTCGTCAACGGGCGACAACTGCGAGGCGCACAGCCGTTCTCAGCATTCAAGGCGGTGATCGACGAGGAGATCAAGACAGCCGAGGGCCTCATCAAGACTGGCGTCAAAAAGGAGCAAATCTACGCGACCGTCACCAAAGACGGCCTCACCAAACCCGCTCCTCAACCGCAGGCAGCGCAGCCCGGACAGCCCGATCCAAGCGCTGTGTACAAGGTCCCACTCAAAGGTGACGAGCCGCAGAAGGGTCCAGACGACGCGCTGGTTACCATCGTCGAGTTCAGCGACTTCGAATGCCCGTTCTGCGGCCGTGTGGAACCCACCGTCAAGGAGGTGGAGAAGAAGTACGGCAAGGACGTGCGCGTGGTCTGGATGAATAACCCGCTCCCCTTCCACAAGAACGCCAAGCCTGCAGCAACCGCCGCTCTCGAAGCCCACGAACAAAAGGGCGACGATGGTTTCTGGGCGATGCACGAGAAGCTGTTCGCAAATCAGAAAGCCCTGACCAATGACAATCTCGAGACCTGGGCGAAGGAAATCGGGCTGAACGTAAGCAAATTCAAGAAGGCGCTCGCAGAGGACAAGTTCAGCAAGACGATTCTCGAGCAGCAGACTCTGGCCAACAACCTAGGCGCCCGTGGTACGCCGAGCTTTTTCATCAACGGCAGGAACCTTCGAGGCGCACAGCCTCTGCCGGCCTTCACCGCTGTGATCGACGAGGAGCTGGCCAAAGCAAAGGCGCTCGTTGCCAAGGGTACGCCACGGGACAAAGTCTATGAGACGACCATCGCCAAGGGCGAGACAGGTCCGAAGACACAACCTGCTCCCGCTGCACCGGATGCGAACAAGGTCTACGACATTCCGGTTCCGAAGAACGCGCCGAAAAAGGGCGCGGCCAACGCGAAGGTCATCATCCAGGAGTTCAGCGATTTCCAGTGTCCCTTCTGCAGCCGAGTCCTTCCGAGTCTAGATCAACTCATGAAGGAATACGGAGACAAGGTGCAGATTGTTTGGCGCGACTACCCGCTTCCTTTCCACAACGACGCGCAGCCTGCTGCGCAAGCCGCTCGCGAAGTGTTTGGTCAGAAGGGCGACAAGGCATTTTGGGCCTACCACGATCTTCTTTTCCAGAACCAGCGGGCTCTCTCACGATCTGATCTCGAGAAATACGCGGAGCAGGTCGGCGGAATCGACATGAAGGCGTTCAAAGCAGCGCTCGACTCCGGCAAGCACAAGGCCGCAGTGGACGCCGACATCGCGGCGGTGACCAAGGCCGGTGCTCAAATCGGCACGCCGTCCTTCTTCATCAACGGCAAGCTCCTGCAAGGTGCACAGCCCTACCCGGCCTTCAAGGCCGCGGTCGACGCAGCGCTCAAGTAGTCGAGCTTTGCGCTTGAGAACGGGGCGGGTCCACGAGTTGGGCCCGCCCCCTGTCCTTTTGACACGATGACAGCGACGCAGTACATTGCGCTCGGTTCCAAAAAAGAAAGTATTTTCAAGGTGTTGACGCATGGTCCGAGCGAAAGCTGCTGCCGCTAAACGACTCCCTAAGAAGCCCATTGTCGAGGAGCTCTACTTCAGGAGCGACAGTGCCTACCTCTGCTTGCTGTTGAATCGCCGCACGCAAAGCATTCGCGTGATCGACTTCCGGGCAGGCGCACTTCCCGCCAAACGCCTCTATATTCAGTCAGTCGCCATGCAAGAGGGCGTGCAAAAGGTGATCACGCTGGTCGAAAAGGACGAGGTCTCTTCATGGACGCGCGTTGGCTTCGTTCGTGAAGGCACGATTCCTGGCTTCTACAAGCGCAGTGATGGGCATCTGTGTGGATGTGTGATCGGCGACAAGACCGCGTCCATCGAGGTCACCGACGCCTCGACCAAGCTCGCGGAACGAACGATCAACGCTGCCAAGAAAGCCGCCGCTGACATCCCCGAGAAGATCAAGGGCGCGTCGGTTCGACCCGCAACGGAGAAGGACGCCCTGTCCGCGCGCGATGCAGCCTGGCGAAAGGGTCCAGCGTTCGGCTCATTCGACATGTTCGGACGCGACGCGCAGCGGGTCTACTACGACACGAGCGTGCGACGCAGCAAGACCAACTACGTGTCCGCCGAGTTCCAAGACTGCTTCGGACACGCCCTGATCGAGGTGCTTCGGTTGCCGACGACGGAAAACGAGACGTTCGCAGTAGCCGCAGCTCTTCGCGTGCTCGGCGACGAGCTCCAGGCGCGAGGGATCGTAGCCGAGTTCGCTTTTGCGCCCAACGATAACGTCGAGATTTCGACCGCGTTCGTCGCGGCAGGGTATCGCAAGACAGGACTCCTGGCGGAGGGCGTGCTCGATGGCGACGGCACCCGCAAAGACGCGATTCTCTGGACCAACAAGTTTGCGAACGCGCTGGGCGATGAGTACGAG
>JBAVOF010000438.1:0-8086 GCA_049691835.1 Polyangiales bacterium | reverse complement strand
AAGGCGCCGTGTGTACTCGTTGTCGCGTAGATCCGACCCGGTCACCTCGAAGCCCGAGTCGAGGAGCACCTCCGCGATGCCACTCATCCCGACGCCGCCAACGCCTACGAAATGGATGGACCGAATTCTACCGCGAAACATGGGCGCTTACTCCCACACGACTCCGTCGACGACAACCGGGCGGCGAGGACGAGGGGTCACGGGGCGCAAGGCAAGCTCGGGACAGCCGAGCCGAAGCACCGGCGCCATGCCGAGGCCGCTGTACTGGGTGCCTGGAGGCGATTCGTCGTCGAGCTTCGCCGTGGCTTTTCCCGAGCGCTCTGCACCACCCAGCCAAGCGATCATGTCGTCGACGATGGCTGCCGCCGCATCAGGCCGACCGTGTTCACGGGCGGCGCGAGCCATGACCTGTCGCGTTGCGGGATCGTCCAAGAGGGCATTGATGAGATCACCCAGGGAATCGACTTCCAGCTCCGACTCTGGAACGCAGATCGACGCGCTTTGAGCTTCCAGCGCTTTGGCGTTCTTGGTTTGGTGGTCATCGGCAGCAAAAGGAAACGGAATCAGGATGGACGGACGGCCAATCGCGCAGAGCTCAGCCAAGGTGGTCGCGCCCGCGCGTGCCACGACCAGGGCCGCGCTAGCGTATGCGCGTGCGATCTCGTCGATGAACGTCACCACCGTGGCTCGGATGCCGAGCTCTCGATAGGTAGTCTCGACCTGATCGCGCATCGCTTCCCCGGTTTGGTGAATGACTTCGATTCGTCGTCGCGCGATCCCGGCGCGAGCGAGCGCCCGGGGCACGTCTTCGTTGATCTTACGGGCACCTTGCGACCCACCGAGGACCAGCACGGTGCCCGCGCGTGATTCGAACCCCTCTGGATCTGCGATTGCACGACGGGCATATTCGACGAACTCCTGCCTCACCGGATTGCCCGTCAGTCGCGACTTGCGCTTCCCGAACACCGCTGCGGTTTGTTCGAACGTGATGTAGGCGCGGTCGACGAATCGGGCGAGCATGCGGTTGGTCATCCCGACGTGCGCGTTCTGTTCGAGCAGTGCAGTGGGCCTGCCCGACAGCGCCGCAGAGAGCAAGACCGGACCGGACGCGTAGCCCCCTACCCCGAGAACCAAGTCCGGGGCGAAGTCGCGCATGAGAAATGATGCCTGCATCATGGCCGTTGGAATGCGCGCGAAGCTCTTGAACCGTGCCCCGAGACCTTGACCTTTCAAGGGAGTCACCTCGAGCAAGTCGAGAGCTTCGCCGCGACCCGGAAGAAGTCGGGCTTCGATACCGCGCGCGGTCCCCACGAACTTCACCTCGAGGCCCGGAACCCGGCGACGAAGCTCCTCCACGACCGCAAGCCCGGGGAAGAGGTGGCCCCCGGTACCGCCGCCGGCAACCATGATGCGCTGGATCATCGTGCACCTCCCCTGAGCGTGCGTAACTGGGGCTGGGCGCCCTTGGGGTTGGCGAGCGCTGAGCCCTCCGCGGGTCGCGACACCCCGAGACGCGACGTGTTGAGAATGATGCCCGCCGCTGCGGCGTTCACCAAGAGCGATGAGCCACCATAGCTGACAAAAGGAAGCGCGAGGCCCTTGGTGGGCAGCAGACCCATGGCGACCGCAAGATTGGTGAAGGCCTGAAGACCGATGAACAGGGTCATGCCAACCGCCAGGTAGCCCGCGTACTCGTCCTGCGCGCGCCACGCCGCACGAAGCCCGCAGAAAACTATCCACCCGAACGCGCCGCAAAGAACCACGACGCCGAGAAAACCCAGCTCCTCACCGATGATCGCGCTGATGAAGTCGGTGTGCGCCTCCGGCAGGAACAGCAACTTTTGACGACCGTCGCCGAGGCCGACGCCGGTCCACCCTCCAGAGCCGAAGCTCATCAACGACTCTGTGATTTGATAGCCTGCGCCCTGCCTGTGCTCGAACGGCTCGAGGAACGCCTTGATGCGACGCATTCGGTACGGAGAAGACGCAATTGCAGCGTAGCCGACCGGAAGGGCGATCAGGACGCAACCGAGGAGGTAACCCGCCTTTGCCCCGGCGGCGAAAAGCACGACGAAGGTCAGGAGCGCGATCATCACGGCACTGCCGAAATCCGGCTGCGCAAGACAGAGAAGCATCAGCAGGGTGGCCACGAGCACGTGCGGCAAGAAGCCAATCGAAAACGTCCGCACGCGATGCGCCTTCTTCGCCAGTGAGTGGGCGAGCCACATGATCATGGCCAGTTTGGCGAGCTCGGCTGGCTGCACATTGACTGGACCGATGGCGAGCCAGCGGGTTGCACCGCCCGCGCTCCGTCCGAATCCGAGTGCGACGGCGATCATCAGCGCCACCGCGACCAGCAAAACGGGGTACGTCGAGCGCCGGAGCAGGCAAATGTCGATCCGGGTGAACAGGACGAGCACGACCAACGCTACGGCGGCGAACACGGTTTGTCGGACTAGGAAGTGGTATCCGTCGTCAAACGTGTTGCTCGCGTAAACAGCGCTCGCGCTGTAGACCATCACCACACCGAAGGCGATGAGTCCGACCAGAGTGGCCGCGAGCGTCACGTCGGGCGGGCTGGTCGCTGTTGGCGGCGCGGGTGTTGAAGCGCGTGTCATGATCGACCTCCCAGGGTTTCGACGGCTCGCTGAAACTGATCGCCCCGATCGGCGTAGGAACGAAACATGTCGAAGCTCGAGCATGCGGGTGCCAAGAGAACCGTGTCCCCTCGCTCCGCAAGCGTGGCCGCATGCTCGACGGCCTCAGTCATCGACGAGGCCCGGCGCAGCTCCAGTGGACCACCTGCAAACGCCCGCTCCAGCAATGGAGCAGCTTGCCCGATGAGGACGAGCGCGCGACCTGCGTCGCACATGCGTTGCCGAAGCGGCTGATAACTCCCGCCTTTGTCGACACCGCCGGCAATGAGCACGATCCTGCCCGCCGAACCGGCGAGGCCGTCAATCGACGCCACGGCGGCACCCACGTTCGTCGCCTTCGAGTCGTCGATGTACTCGACACCGTCGACCAAGCGAACGAACTGCATGCGGTGGGGCAGGCCCTCGAAGTTGCGGAGACACGCGGCGACACGATCCGTGGGGACACGCAGAAGCCGCGCTACCAATGCGGCTGCGCACGCGTTCGACACGTTGTGGGAACCACGCATTCGCAACTGGTCGATTGGAAGGCGGAGGGGACCCTGCGTATCCGTGATCACCCTTTCGACGACACGAACGTCGCCATCCGGACCACCGAAGCAGAGCACGCGGGCCTGACCCCCTACCAGCTCACGAAGATCCGGGGCGTCTGCGGGAACAACCGCGAAGTCTTCCGGGCCCTGTCGCTCGAAGATACGCGCCTTGGCGGCGACGTAGGCTTGGAACGAAGGGTATCGGTCGAGATGGTCGGGACTGACGTTGAGCAGGACCGCCACGTGAGCCCTCATCTGGGACACCCGCTCCAGCTGAAAGCTGGAAAGCTCCGCGATGACGAGACCGCCAGCCCCCCCCGCATCGGTTCCGGCCGCTTCGATCATCGGGCGTCCCAGGTTGCCGCCGACGAACGTGGGGCGCCCGAGGTGGCGCGCCATCTCGCCGATCAGGGTCGTCACAGTGCTCTTGCCGTTCGTGCCGGTGACGCCAACGATCGGCGCATCGATGAAGCGCGCGGCGATCTCCACTTCGCTCAGCACGGGCACCCCGTGCGCCTCGGCCCGGTCGAGCTGTGCAAGCGGTGGAACGCCGGGCGAGACTACGATCAGATCCAAGTCGTCAAAGGCGCCGTCGGGATGCCCGCCGAGATAGAGCTGTGCACCCAGGGCTTCGGCTTCGGTCGCAGCTGCGCCGAGTGCTGCAGCGTCCCGCTGATCGCTCACGCGAACCCGCGCTCCATGAGCGGTCAAGAAGCGAACGACCGCCAAGCCGCTCTGTCCGAGCCCCAGCACCATCACCTTCTTTCGAGATAGCTCCATGGTTACCTCAATTTCAATGTGGCCAGACTGAACACCGCGAGCATGATGGCAATGATCCAGAAGCGAACGATGACCCGGGGCTCGGGCCAGCCTTTTTTCTCGAAGTGATGATGAATCGGCGCCATCAGAAAGACGCGCCGGCCGGTCAGACGGAAGTAGCCGACCTGCAAGATCACGCTCACTGCCTCCACGACGAAGATGCCGCCCAGGATTACCGACAGCAGCTCGTTCTTCGTGAGAACGGCCAGTGCACCAAGCCCGCCGCCGAGGGCGAGCGAACCCACGTCACCCATGAAGACCTGGGCTGGGTAGGTGTTGTACCAGAGGAAGCCGAACCCCACCCCGACCACCGACGCGGCGAAAATGCTGAGCTCGCCCGCGCTCTGAATGTGAGGGATGTCGAGATAGCCGGCGACCACGTTGCCGAACAGGGTCAGGCCTGCGAGGTACGCGAGAATCGCGTAGGTTCCCGCCGAGATCATGACGGGGCCGATCGCCAATCCATCGAGACCGTCGGTGAGGTTCACCGCGTTGGACGTACCGACGATGACGAACGACGAGAAGATCACGTACAGCCAGGGCGGCAGTGTGATCGGATACTTGGAGAACGCGAAGAAAGGCGCGGCCAGCCGATGACGTATCTCGAGCCAATCGCTCGGCAGACCCGCCTCACCATAGTACAGCCAGCCACACACCACGAGCGCGGTGCTGAACTGCAAGAGAAGCTTGTATCGGCCCGAGAGACCACCGCTGGAACGGGTCCGGATTTTGGAGCTGTCGTCGACGTAACCTACGACCCCGTATGCCACCGTGATCAGCGTTACGACCCATACCATCGAGTTCGAGGGATCGGCCCATAGCACCGTCGAAATGACGAGAGCGAGCAACATGAGAGCGCCGCCCATCGTTGGCGTACCGGCTTTCGAGAAGTGCGACGCCGGACCGTCCGCCCGAACCACCTGCCCGATTTGCTTGCTCTGCAATCGTCGAATGAACCACGGATAGAGCCCGAAGGTCAGCAGAAGCGATGTCATGGTCGCCATGAGGAAACGAAAGGGCACGTAGCGGAGGACGTTCAGAAACGACAAGGACTCGTACGTGTGCAGCGGATAGAGCAAGTAGTAGATCACCTCTGCCCTCCTCCCAGCATCGGAGCGATGACGCGCTCCATCTCCATCGATCGCGAGCCCTTCACGAGAATCACGGCGTGCAGTGGAAGCCGGTGAACGAGGTCTCCACACTTCGTCGCATCCTCGAACCAGAGCGTGTCTGTCCCGCGAGCGTTGGCCGTTTTGACCGCCTCACGCATTCCGGGGCCGCACCCCACGAACAGAAGCGCGCCGGCATCGGCGACGAGCTCCCCAATCTGTCGGTGGGCCTGTTGACTATGCGCCCCGAGCTCCTTCATGTCCCCGAGGACCAAGATCAGAGGCACTCGGCGATCGTCGGCGATCGCGCGCGCCGTGTTCAAAGCAACCTCCATCGACGCGGGGTTCGCATTGTACGAGTCGTCGACGATGAGACGCTTCGCATCGCCCACCCTGAGCTGCATTCGCCCGGGGGACGGCGCTACGGTCGCGATGCCGTGCGCAGCATCCTCCAATGACAGGTCAAGGCCAAAGGCAATCGCAAGCGCTCCGGCGGCGTTGAGGACGGCTCCCTCTCCCAACAGGGCCATCGCAATTTCGATTTCCTTGCCACGAACCTGGAAGCGGGCCCGAGTGCCGTCGACGTCGACATCCCAGTCGACGACACGAACGTCGCTTCCGGGCTCACGCCCGTAGAAGAGCTTGCGCTTCGCCCTCACCACCGAAGCGCGCTTTCTCACTGGAGGGTCGTCCCCATACGCAACTGCCAAGCCGTCGGGCGCGAGCGCGCGCAAGAGCGACACCTTCTCGTCGGCCACGGCCTCCACCGAACCCAGACCTTCCGTGTGGGCCAAGCTCGCTCGCGTGACGATGCCCACGTCGGGCACTGCGATCTCGGCCAAGCGCGCTATCTCTCCGGGCGCGCTCGTGCCCATCTCGACCACCGCAGTCTCGACGGTCGCATCGAGCTGGAAGAGCGTCATTGGAACGCCGATCCTGTTGTTCAGATTTCCGGTGGTCGCGAGGACGCGCAGCCCGGCCGATCGCAGCGCGGCGGCCGTGAGCTCCTTCGTGCTGGTTTTGCCGACGGAACCAGTTATCCCGATCACTCGTCCGTTCCATGTCATGCGGTGGGCTCTCGCGAGATCTCCGAGCGCGAGGAGCGGATCATCCACTTCGATCCCACTGACGTAGTCGGGCAACCCGCTTCCGCGCTCCACGATCACTGCCGCAGCCCCGGCTTCTGCTGCCTGCGTAGCAAACACTCGAGCGTCGAATCGCTCGCCGCGAAGCGCGACGAACAAATTGCCGGGTTGGACCTCGCGCGAGTCCGTCACAACACCGCGAACGGTGTCCCACGGCCGACCGATCGGGCGGCCCCGGGTGGCAGCGAGGACCGCATCGCGGTTGAAACTCGCCTGATTGTGGGGGATCGGGGTTGCCATCATGGGCCTCCCGTCAAGCCAGAGATCGCCGAGCGCGCCTCTTCGCGGTCATCGAACGGTGTACGCTCCGTCCCGACAATCTGGCAGTTCTCATGGCCTTTGCCGGCCAAGAGCACGGTATCTCCGGCACGGGCGGCGCGAATGGCGGTTTCGATCGCCTCTCTGCGATCGACGATGGTGCAATAGCCGCGGCTCGAGACCGCGAGCTCACCCGGCTCTATGCGCGTGCCCCCGGCCTGCCTCGATCCCGCTTCGACCTCTCGTAGGATGCGTTCGGGCGGCTCGCTGCGCGGGTTGTCGCTCGTGAGGATGCAGAGATCTGCGCTCTGCACGCCCACTCGGCCCATCTCCGGCCGCTTTCCCTTGTCGCGGTCACCACCAGCGCCGAACACGACGATCAATCGGTTCGGGGTCACCGCGCGCATCGTCACTAGAACCCGTCGCAGCGCCTCGGGTGTGTGGGCGTAGTCCACCAACACGGCGACGTCACCGGGGTGGGCGATCCGTTCGAGCCGACCCGGACTTCCCGTAGCGGATTCCCAAGCCTTCGCAACGGCGCGCAAATCCAAACCGAGGGCGAACGAACAACCGAGTGCAACCAGGAGATTTTCGAGATTGTGCTCACCGAGCATGGGACTTCGAAGCTCGACCTTCCCCGTGGGGGTCTCCACCTCGGCGTCGATCCCGTCCCGCGTGACGGACGATCGTGTCGCGACGATCTCGCAGCCGCTTCCCAGTCGCTGTGAGCAACGGATCACGGGAACCGGCGAGTGCGCCGCAAGCTCCGCTCCAAACGCATCATCGACATGGATGACCGCGCGTTTGGGCTGCAGCTCCGTGAACAGGCGCGCTTTTGCTTCGCCATAGCTCCGCATGTTGCCGTGAAAATCGAGGTGATCACGGGAAAGATTCGTGAATGCTGCGACTTCGAAGTCCAGCGCATCGACCCTGTGCATCGCCAGACCGTGGCTCGACACTTCGAGCACCAGGTGCGTGGCTCCATCGTCGAGGGCCTGACGCGCAAAGCGCGAAATGTCGTCCCCTTCAGGAGTGGTGTGAAGTGAGGGGAGGTCTGCACCGGCTCCGAGGAGTCCGGTTGTCCCGATGATCGCGGGCTTCGCGTTCACGCTTTCGAGCGCCTCCTTCAAGAGATAGGCTGTCGTGGTTTTGCCATTGGTGCCCGTGATACCGACGGTGTGCAACTCACTGGTGGGAGCGCCGTAGACCAGCTCGGCCGCAAGCCCAAGGACCGATCTCGCGTCCACCACCGTGATTTGTGGAACGTCAAACGGCACTTGCCGCTCGGCCATCACGGCGACGGCTCCTCGCGCTAGTGCATCGCCGACGAAGCGGGCTCCATCGTGTGCCTCGCCAGGGATCGCGACGAACAACTCTCCACCCCTAACGCGTCGGGAGTCGTGTTGCACCCCGGTAACGGCCTGGGTCGCCAAACCAGTGATTCGACCCCCGACACCTCGTCGCTGCAGTTGCTCGAGTGTCATGCCTTCTCTCGATTCAACGGACATGCGGCCCCCTGGGTGCCGCCACCGCCAGAGTCTTGACCGGCTCTTGCGGGAGTCCCGCAT
>JBAVOF010000437.1:0-1745 GCA_049691835.1 Polyangiales bacterium | reverse complement strand
GGCGAGAGCGCTTCAGGTCCTCACGACGCGGCTGACCACGTAGCGAAACTTGCCGGACCGCTCCAGCGGGATTTCTGCGACCTGTTCGACGCAGATCTCGACGTTCTCGCCTAGCCTTGCCTTCAGTCCGTGAACGATCGCTTTGACTTGGGTCTCCCCGAAACCTTCTGCAGGAACGACGAGTACGCGCGTGCAGGTTGCGCTCTCCTGGACGATTTTGAATCTGGCGATTCCAGGTAAGTCGCGCAGCACATAGATGAGCGCGAGCCCATGCATCACGGTGCCGTTGGCCGCGACGACGAAGTCCGTATCGCGACCCTGAATCTCTTTCAACAGGGGTAGGCCGCGCCCGCAAGCGCAGCGGCGGTCGTCGAGTATGCCCATGTCGCCGGTGCGGTAGCGGACCAAGGGGAAATCGCGCGTGGCGAGGTGGGTCACCACGATTTCCCCCGCTTCTCCGGGCGGTAGAGCGCTGCCCGAGTCATTGATGGTCTCCACGATGATGTCTTCTGCAGCAATGTGCATACCGCCTTCCGGACATTCGTGGGCGATGAATCCGGCGTCGCGCCCGCCGTATCCGTTAGCGACCCGGCAGCCGAAGATACGGGCGATCTTACTCCGCTGGTGGTCATAGAGCATCTCCGAAGTGACGAATGCCACGCGGATGCCGAGGTCGTCCATCCGGATGCGATTGTCCTCCGCGTGCTGGGCGATGAGGGCAAGCGATGACGGGTAGCCGAAGAGCATCCGCGGCCGCAGCGCGCGGATTTGCGAGACGAACTTGTCGAGGTTCTCCTTCGAGAAATCAAACGCTGGCAAGAGTCTCGTGCGCAATATTTCGTCTCGAAGTTGGCGCATTCTGTCTTGAGTGCCGAGCTCGATGGGCGATCCCCAGACGACGATCTCACGGTCTCCAATATCGACGCCCCACCACCGGGTCGCGCGCCACTTGGCTGCGACATCGTGGCTCACCCTGTCTTTTCCTATGTAGAAGACGAGCGGTTCCCCGCTCGATCCACCGGTGTTGTAGCGCCGCAGCCCGATCGCATCTTCGGCCTTCAACTCTTCCAAGTGAGCCCTGATAAGTGGCTTTGTCAGGAACGGAATCCGTCGAAGGTCCGCAATGCTCGCGATCTGGTTTGGTTCGAGCCCACACTCGCCAAACAGGCGGCGATAGTAGGGGACTCGCCTGGCGATCTCGCCGAGAAAATTCCGGAGTCGGTCGACTCGAAGACGCTCAAGATCTGTCGCATTCCACCACTGGCTTGCTTCGAGCGCCTTGCGTGTCGACACGGTCGTATGCCCCTTTGCCCACTCGTGCGCGGGGAAAAGGAGGTTTGCAACCATACGCGTGTAAGGGCTGGCCATCGGGAAACGTGGATTATCGAGAATTGCCGGTGGCGTCTTTGCCGCGGCAGGGGGCAGCGCCGACCGCCTCTATGGGCCGTTTACCCAAAGCACGAATGTACACGTCGAAAAGGACTGGCCGCACCTTGTCCCAGCCGAATCGCTCGGCCGCCGCACGTCCGGAAATTCGGAGCCGTTCGGCGAGCGCGGGATCCGACAGGACCCTCTCCGCGGCCGTCGCCATGGCTTCAGGATCACCAGGGGGCACGAGCATGGCGGTTACGCCGCTCTCGACCATCCAGGGAATCCCGCCTACATTCGTGCTGACGATGGGAACGCCGCTTGCCATACCCTCGAGCAACGAATTCGGCATGTTGTCGGCTTGCGAGGGATTCAGC
>JBAVOF010000436.1:0-2072 GCA_049691835.1 Polyangiales bacterium | reverse complement strand
GATGTACACCACTTCACTGGCAAGCAGGGGCTGCGCTCGTATCGAGCCTAGGAGCTTGGTCTTCCATTTCAGCACACCCTGCACGGTGATCGCATGAAGGGCGCCGTCGACCGTGGGGATGTAAACCTCCCCCGTGGCTTCGTCGACCGCCGCCTTGGACTCGATCGGCGCGTGCGCGTCGTAGAAGAAGAGCCGTCGTCCGTTGAGCTCGAACGCAAACAGATTCCCGTCGGATGTGCCGACATAGACGCGCTGGCGGCTCGTGTCGAACTCGGCGGAGCTGAGCTCGACCGGAAGGTACCGCGCCTCGGTCCTGTCGGTCAGTTGCTTCGACCAGCGCACGTTGAACCCGCCCTCGCCAGGTGGCGAGAACGCTTCACCGGCTTGCACCCAGCCGAACTCATCCGAATTTTTCGCCGTCGTACCGGCGGCCCCGCACCCTCCGTCCGCGGTCAACGATGCAGCGAGGGTCACGGCGACGGCGAAGCGGGTGCGCATCGATTGGAGGCTTAGTCTTGCGGAGGTTGCTGCTGGAGCATGTCGTTCATCTGCCGAATGAACTCTTCGGCCTTGCGTGGGTCGGCGCCACCGGCCGGGGCGAGGCTCGGATCGAGGAGCGCGAGGCGCGCCTCGGTCTGCTCCTTGGTGTAGGGCAGCGAAGGCGCGTCGGGTTGTTTGAGCGCGTTCAGGACGCTGTCGAACTTGACCTTGGCCTCGTCGAGCTTGTTCTGCGCGGCCAGGATTCGTCCTTGATGGTAGGCCGCGATCGGCGCGACGCTCGTATCAATCTCGCGCAACGCCTCGAGCTGCTCCAGGGCTTGCTCGTAGGATTTTTCGGTTTCGAGTGTGTACGCGATCCCTTCCAGCGCGACCCAACGAACCGCTTCATCGTCACTGATTTCGAGCGCCGCTTGGTAAGCGTCTCGCGCCTTGTCCCACTGCCCCTGACTGTACAGCGCTCGGCCTTCGCCGATCCGGGCCCAGGCCGCAGCCGGCGTCTTCTCGTGGGCTTCGGCGACCGTCGCATAGGCGGTCGCCAGCGCTGCGGGGTCGTCCGGGTTGCTGTCGAGCACAGCGGCAAGCTCGGTACCGGCGGCCTTGGCCTGTCGGTGTGCGAAGGTGGACCAACCGATCCCGATCGCTGCCACCACGAGCACGCCTCCGGCCATCAGCCCGAGCGGCTTCAGATTGTCCTGGAGCCAGTCCTTCGCCACAGCGGCCTGGGCGATGGCCTTCTCCTCGACGAGATCCGCGTCCCTACCTCGCTGAGCGGCTTTTCGAGCGGACTTGGCTGCCTGCTGTGCAGCGAGTCGTTGGCCCGGGGTAAGCGGCGCGTGTTTTTCGTTTTCGACGGGGTCGTGGGCCAAAGGTTCCTCCAAAAGACCGGGAAAACCCGGCAAATCGCGTCGCCACTATACACGCGGCCCTTGCCCAGTCAACGCAGCCCCGCCTCGTACACCAGCGGCCGATAGGGACGCTGCCAGATCTGCAAGGGCCGGGCAGACCAGATGGCGCTCCATGCGAGAAGGAGCACCACGCACGCTGCGCATCGAATCGCCGAGGCTGCTGGCCGAGCGGTCATTCCCGGTCATCGGCCCGTCTTGGAAGAAGTTGCTCGATCGGCGAGCCCTAGCCGGCTGGATTGCCGAGGCCGAAACCATCGTGAAGCACGACCACGGCGCGGTCAGCGTGCTTCGCATCGATCAAGCATGAGGTCTTGATCTCACTCGTGCTGATGGCCTGGATGTTGATCCCGTCGTCGGCTAGCAGGCGGAACATCCGGGCCGCGATGCCGGCGTGATTGCGCATCCCGACTCCGACGATGGAGACTTTGGCCACCGCATCGTCGCGTGCGACGCCCTCTGCCTGCACGCTCGCCACCAGTTGTTTCGTGATGTTTTCTGCACTGTCCGCATCTTCGCGGCTCACCGTGAAGGTCAGATCGGTATGGCCTTCCTTCGAGACGTTTTGGATGATCATGTCGACCGAGATGTTCGCTTCGGCCAGTGGCTCGAACACGCTTGCGACGACACCGGGATGGTCCGGCAACTCACTCACGGTCAGCTTCACGG
>JBAVOF010000435.1:0-2414 GCA_049691835.1 Polyangiales bacterium | reverse complement strand
CGAACCTGACCTCAGCCCAGAAGGAGCGTCTTCCCAGCAATGTCATCACCCGCGCGCTGGGGATGCAGGACGGTGTTGCTGTAGATCTCTATTTCGAGAACGTGGAGCCGGGCGACACGTACGTTCTTTGCTCCGATGGCCTCAACGGAATGGTTAGCGACGAGGAAATCCTACGGATCGTACGCGACGCCGGCTCAGACGTGGAGATAGCGGCGAAGTCCCTGATCGCTCGAGCCAACCAGAATGGCGGCGAGGACAACATCACGGTCGTGGTCGTCCGATTTACCGATTAGTCATGCCAAAATGTTTTGCGATCAGGCAGCTGCTGGACTGCTCGGAAGAGGAGTTCTGGGAACGAATCTTCCGTAGCGAGGACTTCAACCAGTACCTCTACGAGGGGCTGGGTTTCGAATACGAGCTTCAGGAGTGGAATCGCGAAACGGGTTACCGGCGCGCCAAGGTCCGTCCCACACAACAAATGCCCCGTGCGGTTGCGAAGGTTCTCGGCGATCGATTCAGCTACGTCGAGGAGGGCACGTTCGACGCAGAAGCCGAGCGGTACGACTTTCGCGTGATCCCGTCCTCGCTCCCGGATCGGATTCGCGTCAATGGGAGCGTCACGGTGGAACCGGTCTCACCACAGCAATGCGAACGGCGTGTGACGCTGGAGATCGGCGCGACTGTCTTGGGCTTGGGCCGCCTAATAGAGAGCTACTTCGCAGCGAGCACACGCGAGCAATATGCGAAGAACGCTGCGCTCGTGAACGAGTACCTGGCCAGCTTTCGCTAGTCGCCTGCGGGCTGCCCGCCCTTGCGGGGATCGCTCGCGGCATGGATCTGACGATTCGGAGATGAGTCGATTTGAATCACCTGCACGTTGGCGATGTTGTAAATCGCCTCGATCTGATGTCCGCGGGCACGAAGCTCGTCCTGAAGGGCAGAGTCCAACGGAGCGACGGTCTCGATGCGAAGCGCATCGGGTATCCCCTGGTGGTGGATGCGCGGAGCCGCGACCGCCAGGCCGGCGTCCATCCCGTGCAAGAGGATGTTCATCGCGACTTGTTGTGTGGCAGTGACAATTCGGCTTCCGCCCGAGGCCCCGACGCACAAAACGGGCGTGCCGTTCCGCAGGACGATGGTGGGTGACATCGTCGAGACCGGACGCTTCCATGGCCCCGGCAGATTGCGAGCGCCACCGACTAGTCCGAACGCGTTGCTGGCGCCGACTCCACTCGCGAAGTCGTCCATCTCGTCGTTCAATACGACGCCTCCGCCGGTCAATCCCGCTCCGAACGGAAGATTGACGGTGGTCGTCACCGAGGCGACATTGCCCTCGGCGTCGACCACGCAGAGATGCGAGGTTCCTCCGTTGTCGGGCGAGCTGATGTCGGTTCGCGACCGTTCGACCGGAAGGTCATAGTCCTGGCTGGGGTGGGCCCTACCCTCGCCCGCGAGCGCGGCGCGTGCGGCAATCCGGGATTCGCTCATCATTTGGGCGAGGGGCAGGATCACCTGGTCCGGATCGCCGAAATAGCGTTCTCGGTCCAAGAACGGACCCTTCCACGACTCGGTCATCGCATGCAGGAGCGGCGCACCGTACTGGGGGTCTGGTCCAGCCGTCCGCTCCAAGATCGACAGGCTTTGAATCATCGTGAACCCCCCTGCGCTAGGGGGTGGCGCCGTCACCCAATGATAGCCGAACGCGTTTGCCTCCAGTGGCTGTCGCGTTCTCACTCGGTAGGCGCGCATGTCCTGCAGCGTCACGATGCCGCCTTGGGCTTGAATCGCTGCCACCATCTCTTGACCGATGAGACCACCGTAGATGACCGCTGCACCTTGATCGGCAAACGCGCGGAGCACACGTGCCAAGCCAGGACGCCGCAGGATAGCTCCGGCTCGGAGGTTCCAATTCGCCATCACTGGGTCCTTGCGAAGCTCCGCCTCGAACGCGCCTCCCATCGAAACGAGAGCCTCGCTCACTACGAAGCCCTCTTCGGCCAAACGAAGTGCAGGTGCGACGATTTCCTTCAGAGAGAGCGTTCCAAACCGCGTGACCAACGCCTCGATGCCGGCTGGCTCTCCCGGGACGCCAACGGCAAGGCCCCCCACCTGGGAAGGTGCTCTTGCAGGCTGGTCCGGACCTTCGGCGTTGTCCTGGAACATCGTTCGCGTCGCTGCGCGGGGTGCGCGTTCCCGGAAGTCGAGAAACGTCAGTGAGCCATCCTTGGCGGAGTAGTAAAGGGCGAAGCCGCCCCCCCCGAGACCGCTGCTTGCCGGGTTGACCACGCCTAGCGCCAGCATCGTGGCGGCTGCGGCGTCCGCCGCGTTGCCACCGCGCGCCAAGATCTCGGCGCCTGCCCGCGATGCCTCGGCTTGGTCGGCAGCGACCGCGTACCGCGTGAATACCGCTGCGT
>JBAVOF010000434.1:0-3599 GCA_049691835.1 Polyangiales bacterium | reverse complement strand
TTCGGATAGAGACGCTCGAGCGCGTGAACGTAAGACCGCATTATCTTCTCGTCGGTCGTGAAGCCGCTCGTCTCACGCTGCGCTTGAATCAACGATTCGAGAATCCGCGTCAACGTCTGATCTTCGGTTGTGCGTCGTCGCGGTCTAATGATCGATTTCACCGACGAGACGCGCGGATCCAGACTGCTTCGAACAGGTGGCTTGTCGTGTGCGGAGTCATCCATGACTCAGCCCTCTCCCCCCGACTCCCCGGAGGTGTCCGTTGCCCGATCGAGATCGAATATTTTCTGTTGGCCCACGTATGAGGTCGTCTCGTACCGGGTGATCTTGCCGATCTTGCGCACAATCTCGGCCATGCGTTCGGCTTCCCGGATCAGCACCTGAGCCGCCTTGGCCGCGTTGGAGCCCGGCTCGGACTGGCGCAAGAGGAGTTCGGCGTACGCCATCATGCTGGTGAGCGGTTGGTTGAGCTCGTGCGCAGCAGTTCCAGCAAGCTCGGCGAGCACGCCTTGTTTCTCCGTGAACGCGAGCTTCTTCTGAGCCTCGGCAAGTCGATCCTCCACCCGGATGCGGTCGCGCAGGTCGGCGAAGATCAGCACGATGGCGGAGGGCTCGCCGTGCTCGTAGATGAGCGAGGCGGACAGTTGAACGGGGATGCGCGTTCCGTGGATGTCCAGCAGGTCGAGCATCGTCGGTTCTAGCCGTCCCTCACCGCCGTGCTCCGGCGCGAGCACTCTCTGCGTGACCAGCTCGGCCGAGGCTCTCCCAAGGAGATCTTCGAGCTTGATATTGCCGAGGACGTCGGACACCTGGCGCCCGGAAATGCGCTCCGCACTCGGATTGAACAGGATCACGCGTTGCGCCATGTCCGTCGCGATAATCGCGTCGACGCTCGCATCGATCAACGATTCCAGGAACTCCATCGTTTTCATCAGCTCGCGCTCGGTCTCGCGCAGATCGGTGACATCCTCGAACGAGACCACCGTGTGGTCCTCCGCTCCGAGCAACGGCGCGAAGGAAGCGCTGCAGATGCTCTTGGTTCCATCCCGCCGAAGAACGTGAATATCCATCCCCCGCGGGTACTGTTTGTGGGACAGAGCGTCACGAACGCGGGGCAGCTCTTCGGTCGACAGGATCTGAGCGATGTCGTTCGAGGCGATCGTCTCTGGTCGATGGCCGACTATCTCGTACGCTCGCGGGTTTGCGAAGACCATTTTGAGGTTCGAGTCCACCACAACGATCCCAGGCGCCATCGACGCGAACGTCTTGGCGTACCGCCGCCTCAAGTCGTCGAGCGGCGTCGGCGTGCGGAGCCGCTCCAGTCTCGCGAGGAGCTCTCGTCCAGGCGCCGGCCGAAAGACGATGTCGTTGGCGAGCTGGTCCAGGCCGTTCGGACGGTCCCCCTCGATCATCAGCAGCACCGGCTTGCTGCCGGGCGTTCCCCACGCTTCAGCGCCGGGATAGCCAGCGTCCAGCACCACGATTTCTTGATGAACCGCGCTGTCGTCCAGGGTGTCGGGTCCGAGCCACTCGACGGACCAATCGGTACCCTCGAGCGCGCTGACGAGCTCTTGGTACAGGTTCGAATCTCTCGAGATCAGCGCCAACGCGGGCATGTTCTTGCAGCCTACCAGAGACGACTTCGCTGGTGGCCCTTTCGGGGCGGTTGTGTAACCTTGCCTCACACGAGGCAGGTGGCAAAGCCGATTGGCATTTTCGATTCCGGCTTGGGTGGCCTCACGGTGGCCCGAGCGATCCGCGGGGCGCTTCCCTCGGAGAACCTCGTCTACCTGGGCGACACCGCGAGGGTTCCGTACGGTACCCGCAGCGCGAGGACGGTGGTCAAGTACGCCATTGGCTGCGCAGAGCGGTTGCTGAGCTTCGACATCAAGCTCCTCGTCGTCGCGTGCAATACAGCGAGTGGCGTAGCGCTGGGGGAGCTTCAAGATCGTCTCGATATCCCGGTCATCGGGGTCATTCGACCGGGCGCCCGTGCCGGGGTGAGGGCGACGCGAAGCGGACGCATCGGGATCCTTGCAACCGCCGGGACCGTGGCGTCCGGAGCATATGAGCGCGCAATTCACGACGAAAACAATGCAATCCGGGTTTTTTCCCGGCCGGCTCCCCTCTTCGTCCCGCTCGCCGAGGAAGGCTGGGTGACCGGTGAGGTGCCCAGGCTCGCTGCCCGGCGCTATCTGCAAGCGCTGGCCGACGTCGATGTCGACACCATCGTCCTCGGTTGCACGCACTATCCGTTGCTCTCCGAGGTGATTCACGAGGTGGCGGCCGAGTTGCTCGGTCATGAGGTGGCCATCGTCGACAGCGCTGAGGCGACCGCAACGACCCTCGGTGAGATGCTGAAGGTAGACCCCAAGGTATCCGGGCCTCCCGGGGTGCTGCAGATTTTGGTCACCGATCTGCCGGGCCAATTCGGAGCCGCGGCGTCGAGATTCCTGGGAAAATCGGTCGATGGACTCGACATCCGAGCCATCGATCTATGAGTTTGCCTATTACAGTAACATCAATATAGTATATAAATACTGATATGCGCGACTTGGGCGGACGTGCGATTGCCGCGAGCGAGCCACCGATTGAAGGCGAGAACCGGATTTTCTCCACCGGCGAGCTGCTCGATGGCGTTTACGAAATCATGCAGCTCCTGGGGCGGGGCGGTATGGGACAGGTGTTCGAAGCCCACGACCACCTGCTCAACCGGAGGGTGGCGATCAAGGCAGCCTGGCCCAATCCACTGACACCACCTCTGCGCAACGAGGCGCGGGCGCTCGCCGCGTTTCAGCACCCGAGCCTGGTGAGTGTTCACACGCTGGGGGAGCATCGCGGGATCGACTACCTGGTCATGGAGCGGGTCTATGGTGTCTCGCTTACGCAGCACGCAGCGACGCGGGCTGGGAGCGGCGACAAGTTCAGCCCGGCCGAGGTCGTGCAGGTCCTTCTGCCGGCAGCCGAGGGGCTCAGCGTCGTGCACCGCGCGGGCCTGGTCCACCGGGACATCAAACCTGACAACATCATGCTCACTCCGGTTCACCGGGTCGTGCTGATGGACTTCGGGTTGGTGCTCCCGGAGTTCGATGTGAACGGGAAGCAGCGGGTCGCGGGCTCGCCGCCTTACATGGCTCCCGAAGCCCTGCTCAACACCGCAGCGACTGGCAGTGGCCATCTTGTCGACATCTTTGGCCTAGGCGCCGTGGCGTATGAGCTGCTGACAGGCATCCGCCCATATGCCGGGACGACGATCCGCGAGGTGATCGCATCGCACGAGCGCGGGCAACCGGCGCCCCTGGCCGAGCTCCGGCCCGATTGTCCACTGGCATTGTGTCAGGTCGTTCACGAGATGCTCAGTCCGAATCCACAGGTTCGCGTTCAAAGCGCCGAGGCCGCCGCTTGGCAATTGCGCGCGGTCCGAGACGAGCGTCCGCGCAGTGAAAACTCGGCATTGAGGAGCAGCAAGGGACCGTCGGTACTCATCGTCGACGACGACGTGGACCTCGCCAAGATTCTCACGTTCTACGTTAGGCAGATCGTTGGCCCGTCGGAGATCCGGGTTGCCCACGATGGGGAAGAAGCGCTTCGTGCGGTCC
>JBAVOF010000433.1:0-1882 GCA_049691835.1 Polyangiales bacterium | reverse complement strand
CTCGTACTCCACGGTGACTTGAGTCTTGCCGTCCGGACGAAGCCCTTCGATGATGTTCTTCTTCCGAACCTGCGCCAGTCGGCGCGCCAACTTGTGGGAGAGGTCGATCGGCATCGGCATGAGCTGTGAAGTCTCGTCGACCGCGAATCCGAACATCAGACCCTGATCGCCCGCGCCTTGCTCTTTGTTCGCGCTGGAATCCACGCCTCGCGCGATGTCTGGCGACTGCTGCTCCACTGCGGCCATGACGCCGCAAGTCGCTGCGTCGAAGCCCATGGAGGAGTCGGTGTAGCCAATCTCGGTGATCGCCCTTCGCACGATCTTCGGGATCTCGATGATCGCCTTGGAGGTGACCTCACCCCCGCAAACGACGAAGCCGGTCTTGACCATCGTTTCGACTGCAACACGCGACTTCGGGTCTTGTTCGAGGTAGGCGTCGAGCAGAGAATCGCTGACCTTGTCGCAGATTTTGTCGGGGTGACCTTCGGTCACGGACTCGGACGTGAATAGGTATTGGCTCATAATGGCGGTGGGTCTTATCTGCGACAGACCGGTGAGTCAATCGGAGGCAGGGGTTCGCGTCGGGCGGGACTAGTCGAGCTCAGGAATCTCGGTCGCATAGGTCGCGAATATCTTCAATCCATAGGGATCGCAGGCGCCACGAAACGTTCTGGCTTCGACCCCGACGAGGACCGTCCCTGTACCGGCGCTGAGGTCGGAATCGCACTTGCGTTCGATGGCAATCGTGTCGCCTTGGGAGATGCAGAACTCGACGTCTTGAATCCCATTGGTCGACCCGGAGCACTTGTCGATGCCCTCGGACCCGTCCGGACAGAGATAGCTCAGGTAGAGATTGCGGGAGCTCAACCCGCCGAAAGCCTGTGCAACGATGGGTGTACGAGCGTCGAGCACGCGTAGCGCGTAGTAGTCGATGTCCTTGGAGCTGTGTAGGGTGGCCTGGACATCGATGCTCCAAGCGGCTTGCGCGCAATTGGGACCCGTTCCCTCTCCGCAGATCAGGGTGAAGGTGTCGAAGGTATCGTTGTATTCGAAGGTGTCCTCACAGACGCACCGCCCACTCTCGCAGCGGTAGCCCCCTTCGAACCCGTTGGTCGCACAGGTTCCACAAAGCGCCGGGGCGCCGCAGACGGTGGCCGTGCCGCACTGAATCCCTTGCGCCTCGCAGGTACAATCCCCGATGCACTCGAAAACGGCATCGCCCGACAGTGCGCAAGCCTCGCCGTTTGCGCACGGCGGGCAGTGGGCGACGCCGCCGCATCCATCTGGAAGCCCGCCCGGGGGCGAGCATTCGTTCTGGGTGCATGGATAGGTCGGCGTCCCACCCTCACAGCCAACGTCGCAGTTGGCACCGATGGGGCATATGCACTTGTTGTCCTCGCATACGCTTTCCCCGAAGCAGGCACCACAGAAGATCGCCGCTTCGGCGCCCCCACATCGGGTGGGAACGACGCCGCACTCGGCACCGCCCGCATAGTTACTGCAGCTATTCTCCTCGCACCCACAGGCGAAATTCTGACCGTTTGCACCGCAGACTTGCCCTTCAGGGCAGCCCCCGCACTCGATCGACCCGTCGCACCCGTCAGGCAGCGCGCCGCATTCGATCGAAATTCCAAGCGATGCGAAGTCGCCGATCAGCTCGTCGCAGCTCTTTGGCACGCACTCGGGCTCTTTGGAGTCGTAACAACGACTATCGCTGCTCCAGCAGAAGTAGCCTGATGGGCAGTCCGACGGCTGGCCGCAGCCAAACAAGCCATTTGGGACGGAAATCCCGCACCCGCCGATCGCAACGATGCTGAGCATGAGGGTGAGCCGGAGCCGCATTAGAACCTTCCTTTCACCGTGATGCCCGACAGGCCAATGC
>JBAVOF010000432.1:0-2171 GCA_049691835.1 Polyangiales bacterium | reverse complement strand
GCAGGGGAAGGAGCTCCCGGAAATTCCGCGGGTAACGGTTTCACGTCCCGCGACCGGCGCGGTCTTCGTCATCGACGACGAACCCTCGATGCGCCGCGCCATCGAACGGCAGCTGCAGCGGGAGGGCTTCGCGGTCGAGGCGTTCGAGTCGGCGCAGGATTTCCTCGAGCGGGCACCCGAGGCCGATGTCGCCTGCATCGTGAGCGACATTCGCATGCCCGGGTTGAGCGGGCTCGATCTGCAAGCCTCGCTCGCGCAGGCCCGGCGCGCGCTGCCGATCGTCTTCATCAGCGGGCACGGCGACATCCAGACCACGGTGCACGCGATGAAAGCGGGCGCGGTCAGCTTCCTGGCGAAGCCGTTCACCAAGCGCGAGCTGCTCGCGGCGGTACGAGAGGGTCTTGCGCGGAGCCACTCGCTTGCCGCGGAACGCGCCCAGGACGCCGACCTCAACGCCCGCTACGAGTCCCTGACGCCGCGCGAGCGGGAAGTGTTCGCGCTCGTGGCCGCGGGACTGCTCAACAAGCTCATCGCCGATCGGCTCGGCGCCGCCGAGTCGACCGTCAAGATCCATCGCGGTCGTGTCATGGAGAAGATGTGCGCCACGTCCGCGGCCGACCTCGTCAGGATGGCCGAGCGCCTCGCACTGTCCACGCCCGAGTCGGCCTCGCGCTGACTCGACCTTGTGCGCGCCCTCAATCGTAAGACCATCGTCGTATATCTCCCCCTGCGGATTGCGGCGAATACTCCGATCCGGGGGATCCTTCTGACTGAAACCCGGGAGAGGACGACATGACACGGGAGCAATCCGTAATCGGACGCATCCTCGCGGGCGCGGCGGTCAGTCTTGGCGTCGCGCTCGGCGGAAGCGCGCTCGCCCAGACGCCGAGCTGCAAGGCGGATCTTGCCAAGTTCTGTCCCGATGCGAAGCCCGGCGGCGGTCAGGTTGCCGCGTGCCTGAAGAAGAACGCCGCCAAGCTTTCGGCGCCCTGCAAACAGCGCGTGGGGCAGATGAAACAGATCCTCAAGGAAGTGAACAAGGCCTGCGAGGAGGACATCCACTTCCTGTGCGAGGGCATCCAGCCGGGTGGCGGCCGTGTCGCCGCATGCCTCAAGCAGAGCGAGTCGGAAGTCTCGGCCGGATGCAAGGCGCGGATCGCCGAAGCGAAGCAGCAGAAGTAGAGATACCATTTTGGGCGGCGGGAGGACTGATGAGCCTCGCAGCTGGTATTCGCGCGACGATCTATCTCGCTGCGGCGCTTTTTCTCGGGGTCGCGTCCAGCGCGCGCGCGCAGGACATGGAGCCGCGCTCCTACTCCAATGCGCCGATAGGGTTGAATTTCCTGGTTGCCGGCTACGTGTACACGCAGGGCGGCGCGGCGTTCGACAGCTCCTTGCCGATCACCAATCCGAAATTGACGACCAACAGCGCAGTCCTTGCCTATGCGCGGGTGCTCGATTTCTGGGGCCAGTCGGCCAAGCTCAGTGTCATCGTCCCGTACGGCGGCCTGACCGGGACGGCGGAGTTCGCGGGTCGACCCCAGACGCGCGACGTTTCGGGCTTCGCCGATCCGGCGTTCAAGCTGTCGGTCAACCTCTACGGCGCCCCTTCGCTTTCGTTGAAGGAGTTCGCAAGCTACGAGCAGGACCTGATCGTCGGTGCGAGCCTGCGCGTGACCGCGCCGCTCGGCCAGTACGACGACAACAAGGCGGTCAACATCGGCACCAACCGCTGGTCCTTCAAGCCGGAGCTAGGAATCTCCAAGACCTGGGGACCTTTGATCTTGGAGCTTGCCTCCGGCATACGTTTCTACACTGACAACAACGATTTTTTCGACGGCAAAACTCTGGAGGTCAGCCCGGTCTATTCCGTTCAAGCCCACCTGATCTATTCGTTCACATCCGGAATCTGGCTGGGGCTCGATGGGCTTTACTATACCGGAGGACGTGGAACCATCGACGGTAGAAAAGGCCAAAGTCTCGAAAACGCGCGCATCGGCCTTACGCTCGCATTGCCGATCAATCGCCATAACTCGGTCAAACTTTACGGCAGCACCAACGTGTACACGAGGACCGGCACGGATGCCGACGTGCTCGGGATCGCCTGGCAGTTCCGCTGGGGTGGGGGACTTTAGCGCGGCGCTCCATTGTTCGGTTCGCTTCTATTGGAC
>JBAVOF010000431.1:0-1664 GCA_049691835.1 Polyangiales bacterium | reverse complement strand
GTGCTCCATCGTCATGGAGAGAGAGATCGAGCTTCCGGTCCGGCGACGGGAGGTCGTCCTTTGTCCGGACGCGGCGAATCCACCGCGACCGTGAAGGCGGTCTTGGTGGATTCGTGTAGCGCAGGCGACGACTAGTGATTCAGAGAATCGCTTTCTTGAGGATCGCACGCGAGTGCGCGCCCGATGCGTCGGCGGACCCGGCGACGGGGGCGATGGCACCCAGGGCCGCGACGGCGACGAGGAAGGCGGCGGCGGTGGTCGTGAGGCGAATGCGGCTCATGTGGAACTCCTATGGAGGGGTGGGAGGAGCCCTATTCCTATCTGTCCTGCTATGTCAGCACGGTGACTATGTATGCCTATCCCTTTACAGTTGAGTCCGAAAAAAGGACATCTATCATCGTCCCAGACCAAAAGGCACGAATCGGTCTTCGTGCCACAGACGGACGTAGTGGGTGGATTGCCGCGGTCCATACCAAAGTGCGTCATTCCGACGGCGAGTTGCGCCGACGAGGTCTAGCGTGCGTGGTTGTCGGTTCTCGTCGCGGGTCAGGCCTCGGTGTCGTCGCCGCCGACTGGGTCGGGCTCGCTGTCACGGAAGGTCGCGCCACACTCGGTGTTCTCGCAGCGATAGTGACGATGCACGTGGTTCGGCTGCACATGATCGGGCTGGTCTTGGCGAGCGGTCTGGCCGGCCGCCAGCAGGGTCATGGAGCTCAGGCAGATAGGGCATTTGCGTTGGCCAACCATCGGTGAAGGCTACCCGCCGTACGCCTCTGATCGACACGAGCCCAGGTCCCGCCTCGGGCGACAGCGCACCGGCATCCGCCGCCGCCATCGCAAGAATGTCCTTGACCAGAACCGGCGAAAGTCCGGTGCCGACCGGTGTGCGGCTCTGAGATGGGCGTTCGATCAGATAAGGACTGGGAGGCGCCGCTTCTTTGCCAGGTCGTTCACACCTTCCTGGAGCACCCGTTCCACCTCGCGGTAGATCCCTTGGACGTACTGCTGGTCGTTCTCTCGTTCAGGATCGTCGTCGAGCTCGATCGGCTCCAGGATCCGGGTGCGGATCTTCGCGGGCAGCGGCAGGTGGGCAGGTAGGAGCTCCACTGCCAGAGGGAAGGGGAAGCCGGAGATGATCGGCAGGGTGACCCCGCGCAAGGTCTTCTTCAATCCTAACAGCTTGTCCAGGCCGTCGGCCAGCCAGCGCCCTTCGGACACGACGAAGACAGTGTCGCTGCCGCCGCACGTTGCTACCGGCACGATGGGCACTTGCGAGCGCAGAGCCTGTCGGATGAATCCCGTGCGGCCCGCCAGCACGACCTCGTCGCGGCGGCGCCAGCTGCGCATCGCGTCTTGCTCTCCGCCCGGGTAGATCGCCACATCGTCGCCGGCGGCGAGAGTGGAGGTGACGGCGCGGCGATTGGCGGGGATGCAGCCACAGGTGCGGAAGTAGTCGCCGAGGCCGGGCAGAGCCAAGAGAACGTCATGTACGCCGATGTGCATTCGGCGCTCGGTGCCGAACCTCTCCCACCATCTCGCCGCCAACGTCCACGTGTCGAGTGTCAAAGTCGCCCCGGAATGATTGCCGATGAGCAGGCTCGGGGTGTCCGGCAGGTTCTCCCAACCCGTGATCTCGGCGCGGAAGTACCGGTCGTTCAGAAGCC
>JBAVOF010000430.1:0-8461 GCA_049691835.1 Polyangiales bacterium | reverse complement strand
CAAAGCCTTCACGGTCGTACTGCACGCCCGCCGAGCTTACTTCTTCGTGGGCTCGTCCGGACTGTCCGGGATGTCGTTGACCGAAGGGAGCTTGCGGATCTCGGGGAGGGCGATCTTGACGCAACGTTGCACGATCCACGAGAGCGAGCGATCCAACCTTGCCGACTCATGCTTGATGTCGTGTAGCATCGACTCGGGGAAGTAGAGGCTTTGCTTGCGCTTATCAGTCGTGGACATCGTGAGGAATCCTCCATGCGGCCGCGGTACCATCTGGCGTACGCGCCCCGCTCAGCTATTCGGTGGTCCTACCCAGGGATAGTAGCAGTGTCAACGACAAAGGTCTGAAGCTCATGTTCCGCCACAAAAGTAGCTCCAAAACACGTCGGTTGGTCATCGCGGGCATGCTCGCGATCTTGCTCGTTGCAGCCATGGGGTCGGCAGCTCTTGCGCGACGCAGTCCGTTCGCGCCGCTTGCGATTTTTGCGCGTGCCCTCGCCTACATCGAAGTGAGCTACGTCGAGCCGGTGAACCAGGAGAGTCTCGTCTACGGTGCGATTCGCGGGCTTGCTGAGTCGCTCGACCCCCACAGCGTGTTTCTCGATCCTGGCGAGTACGAGATTCTCAAGAGTGACGCCGAAGGTCGGTTTGCGGGCGTCGGCGTGGAGGTTTCGACCCGCGATGGCTGGTTGACCATCCTTTCGGTGTTCGATGGCGGGCCTGCAGCCAAGGCGGGCTTGCAGCCTGGCGACCGATTTTTGAGCATCGAGGGCGAGGATGCCCGAGATCGTCGCCTGTACGACGCGGTGCGTCTCATTCGTGGAGAGCCGGGGACGAGTGTGAGCGTCACCATCCGACGTGAAGGGCAGGAGGCTGCCATCGAGCGGACGCTGACGCGGGCGTTCATCGTCATCGACCCGATCGAGTTGCACATCCTGAACGATGGCATCGTATACCTGCGGATCAAGTCTTTTCAGGATGGAACTGCCCGGGAGCTGAGCGATGCACTCGACGAGGCCGTGATGGTGCTGCGCGAGCGAGGCGGAGTAAAGGGACTGTTGATCGATCTCCGAGACAACGGCGGCGGCTTGCTCCACGAAGCGGTGTGGGTGAGCGAGCAATTTCTAAGCTCCGGCGTCATCGTCAGCACGCGCGGGCGTGGCGGCGAATTGATCAGCGAATACTCGGCGCGGCGAGCCGGCACTCGGCCCAACTGGCCGATCGTCGTCCTGATCAACGAGAACACGGCGAGCGCGTCGGAGATCGTGGCAGGTGCCTTGCAGGACCATCGGCGGGCGGTCGCAGTGGGTGTCCGTTCGTTCGGCAAAGGGAGCGTACAGAACATCTTCGAGCTTCCGGGCGGCAGCGCGCTCAAGCTCACGACGTATCGCTACTACACCCCGTCGGGTCGTTCGATCCAAGCGGAGGGCATCACACCCGACCTCGTCGTGGAGCAACCACGCGCGGAAGGTGATCCGGACCCGATTCGCGAAGAGACGCTCGAACGGCACCTCGCGCCTCAGTCGAGTGGCGCCGTTGGCCGGGAGGGCGAGAGGCGGACTGGCGCACACGCTCCACGAGCTGAGAGCCCGTCGCCGGGTATCTTTGCCGACGACCCGCAAGCACAGCGAGCGTATGGGGTCTTGAGGGAGCGCGTCGGGTTGCGGTAGAAGGCACGACCCCGTGGTCGTCAGCGATCAGGTTTGCGTCGCAACAATCGGAAGACGAGTCCTCCGGTCTCTCCGGGATGGCTGGCGACCTCTTCGAAGTTGGACAGATCCCTTGGGAACAACGTATCACCCTCGACGTCTTCATCGATTGTCGTGAGGTGGAGCTCAGTGGCCAACGGGAGTGCCTCCTCGTACGTGCTGGCTCCCCCGATGACGAAGGGGCAGGGGTCGGAGGATCGTGCAAGCGCGATGGCTTCGTGGAGGCTCTGCGCGACCTCGCAACCATGGATAGCCGCGCCGGCGGTCCGGGTGACCACGATGTTGCGGCGCCCGGGCAAAGGGCGCCCAATCGAGTCGTGGGTCTTGCGGCCCATGATGATGGCGTGGCCTTGGGTGGTCCTCTTGAAGTGCTTCAGGTCCTCTGACAGGTGCCAGGGCAACGTCCCAGCCTTTCCAATCACCCCGTTGCGCGCCACAGCCGCGATCAACGCAAGCGGTGCCCGAGCGGCGTCCGTCACACCGCCACCGGTGCTTTGATGCGGGGGTGAGGGCGATAGCCTTCCAGTTGGAAGTGCTCGTGCCGGAACTCGAAGAGGTCCTCGATCGAAGGGTCGATCCGCATGGTCGGCAGCGGCCGGGGCTCACGCGACAGTTGCAGCTGTGCCTGCTCGATGTGATTGCTGTAAAGGTGCACGTCGCCGAATGTATGAATGAACTCGCCCGGCTCCAAGCCCGAAACCGACGCGATCATCATGTTGAGAAGTGCGTAACTAGCGATGTTGAACGGGACACCCAGAAACACATCAGCACTGCGCTGGTACAATTGACAACTCAGTCGGCCGCCGGAAACGTAAAACTGAAACAGGGTGTGACAAGGCGGTAGAGCGACCCGGTCAGCTTCCCTTGGATTCCATCCCGAAACGATCAGCCGTCGGCTACTCGGGTTGTCGCGGATCTGCTTGAGCACGTAGGAGAGCTGGTCGAATCCGTCGGGTTCGTACGAGCCGTCGTCGCGCTCCGTAGCGCCGAAGTTGCGCCACTGATGCCCGTAGACCGGACCGAGGTCCCCCTCCTTTCGGCCAAAGCGCGCCGTCTGCTCTGCCGTGGCCCATTCGTCCCAGATCGAGACACCTACCTCGTGCAGGTGCCGGACGTGGGTTTGCCCACGAACGAACCAGAGCAGCTCGTGGATGACCGATTTGAGATGAATCTTCTTGGTGGTGAGCAGCGGAAAGCCGTCGCGAAGATCCACCCGCATCTGGTAGCCGAATAGGCTTCGCGTGCCGGTGCCGGTTCGGTCTTCCCGCTCTACGCCCTCGTCGAGCACCTTTCCCAGCAAATCGAGATACGCACGCATCGTCCTATTCTTCGGTCACTTCGACCGACTCGAGCGGCTGGTCGCGCCGGATCGAATAGCGCACGAGCGCCCGAAGGATATCGTTGCGCTCGAGGTCGCCGACCAGCCGCTTGATGTCTTCGTAAATCGAAGGGTCGGTAAGCAGCGCACCGATGGTGCCCTTACCCTCGCGGGCCTCTTTGGTCAGGAAGGCGATGTCGTCGCTTGCATTCTGCAGGTTGTCCATGAAGGAATCGCCGAGCTCGCCGTAGATCAACTGATTGATGGCGCCGTCTCCTTGGCGCACCTCGGTCAGGATGGCGTTGAGCTGATCGAACGTGTCGCGTACGTTGCGAATCGCCTCCGTGCCCTCGGTTCCGTAGAACAGGGCATGCGCCGTGCCGTCGTTCGTTTGGATGTCCTCGGTAATCTTGTTCAGGTTCCTACTCAGCTCTGCGACCTGCTTCCCCGCTGCGCGAAGCTCTTTCACGGCACCCTTGACGTCGCGTCCTAGCTCGGCGTCGTACAGCAGTCTGCCGATCGTCCCGTCCCCGTTCGCGATCATTCCGCTGGCTTTGGCGAGATTGCGGGCTGTTTCCTTGAGGTCATTGGTAAACTGCTGGTCGGAGAGCGGGTCCGTCGCCAGTCGCAGGTTGTGTGCGGTTCCCTCGGCTTCCACCAAGGTGCGCTCCGCGAGGGCTATCAAGCCGCCGCCGACAGCGACGGGAATCGGCTCGTCTGGATCCCATTCGGGGTATTCGTCGGAGCCGACGGAGACCTCGACGATACGGTCGCCCAGGAGGCCCTTGCTGCCGATGGATGCGAGGCTCGGTTTCGAGGCCTCGTCGTCGATCACCGCGCCAGGCCGGCCGCGGATCAGGTGTGCGGCATCGTCGATGACGCGAAAGTAGACCTCGATGTTGCCGGACTCGCTGATGAGGACGTCGGTCACGGTACCCACGCTCACGCCGGCGACCCGGACCGTATTGCCTTTCTGCAGGCCCCCCACGTCGTGGAAAATCGCATGGTAGGTCGTCTTGGATTCGAAGACGTTCTCCTGTGTGCCGATGGAAAACGCGATGCTTGCGCCGATCACCAAGGCGACCAAGACGAATATGCCCACACGAAGGCGAGTACCGGCAGTCGTCTTCATCTGTTGCCCAACCCAGCCACTTACCCTGCGCTCTTTAGCAGAGTTTCTGTGTCCTCGTCGACCGGAGCGTTGCCCTCGATGAAGTCACGGACCCGGGGGTCCTCCGAAGCCCTGAGCTCGTCGGGCGTTCCGGAGAAGATCACGAATCCGTCCTGGATCATGGCGATTCGGTCGCTGATCGCCAGGGCGGTGTCCATGTCGTGTGTAACCACCACCGAAGTCACGTCCAGAGTCTCGTTCAGGTACTCGATCAGGTCGGCGATGCGGGTGACATTGATCGGGTCCAGCCCGGTCGTGGGCTCATCGTACAGCAAGACCTCGGGACGGATCGCGAGCGCCCGCGCCAACGACACCCGCTTCTTCATGCCCGCAGACAAGTCCGACGGCCAAGTCTCTTCGGTGCCCGGCAGCCCAACGTAGGTGAGCGACTCCCGAACGCGCTCCGAGATCTCTTTCTCGCTCAGGTCGAGCTGCTCGCGAAGCCCGTACGCCACATTCTCCTTCGTGCTGAGCGAATCGAACAGCGCACCTGCCTGGAACAGCATCGCGATCCGTCGACGCACGTGCGAGTACTCCCCCTCGGTCATTCCCGAAATCTGCTGGCCGTCGAAGTAGATGCGGCCCCCGTCGATCTGGAGCAGACCGATCAGCATCTTGAGCATCACGCTCTTGCCTTGGCCCGAGCCGCCAATGATGGTCAGGACTTCGCGCTCGTTCACCTCGAGGTTCAGGTCCTGGTACACGATCTTCGGGCCGAAAGCCTTCTTGACCCCGCGAAACTCGATGAGCGCCATCAACCTAACTTTAGTTGGGCTTGTGAGGCTCGTCGACTACTGTAACGGCCATGCGGATCGGCTTTCGATGGGTCCTGCTCAGCGCCTGGCTCTTGTCGGGTTGTACGGGCAGAGCCGAGGCGGTGCGGGCCGCGCAACCCTACATCGAGGACTTCGGCCACTTGCGCTTGATGGCGCTGGACCTCCTCGAGTTGCGTTCAGACGTCCAGAGGCGGCGCTTGCTCGCCGAGGCGATGAAGGGCGACGAGACGTCCCTCCCCGAAAACCTAAAGCCGCTCCTGCACCGGATGCGTTACGAGCGAGTGCAGATCACCGACGAGGAGCTCGAGCACGGCGAAGAGCTATTCTGGCGGATGCTCGACCACGCGTTCTCCCGGAATCCGAACGTCTTGCAGGGGGAGATCATCTTGCTCGAACAGAACGGCTCGGCATCCACGTTCCGCCATCCTCGAGAACGCGAGCTGCCCATGGGAGTGCAGTGGTACGGACTTCGTGAGCACCGCACCTTTGCTGGGCTGGCCAACTGCGTGACCGAGGACGGCTCCGAGGCGTGCGTGCTGTTGCAGCTTCGGCCCCGGGACTACCCGGGCAGCGCTGGACTGACCGTCGCGTATCGCCGTACGCCGCTCGAGGTCACCGGTGATGCACGCTCAGATCGATGATCTGATATGGGATCGTGCCGGGCCCGCTGTCGGCGTCGAAGCAACCGACGGCGTGGATTTCCTCGGTTGCATGCTGGATGCAGAGGGCTGCATCCATTCCGAAGCGTGACGCGAGCTCATCACCATCGGTTTGCGTGAGCGGCACAGCCGAATCTCTCTCCGGATCGGCGAGCGCCTGAAGGCTTGCCTCGTCGAGCGAGCAAGCCAAGTTTCGCGCGTCCGAGGGCATCCGAGGGTGAAACCAGGGCAGGGCGTCCTCGCTGACCACGCCGTCACTGCAAGACTTCCGTGTCGCCTCGAGCGCGCCTACGAGGATCGCTCTCGAAGCCCAGATCTTGGTCTCGTCTCCCTGCCGCAAGATCCAGCGCCACCCGTAGGACTGGAACCAGAACGTCAGGAGTAAGCACGAGAGCAGCAGGACGCCGAGGCATCCGAGACCGACCCAAAGAGCGACGTTTCTGGGCGGCGATTGCGGTGTGTCTTCCGTCATCAGCGCCGTGAGTTATCACCGTTCCACCGACCTTGACAGGGGAGCCGGGCGGGCCTAGCGTCCGGTCGCCCTGCTATGGCTTTTGCGCTGACGCCGGAACGCGAACGACAGGTCGATGAGGTTCTGACCCGCTATCCGGAGCGCCGAGCGGCGCTCTTGCCGGTCCTGTGGCTTTGTCAGCGACAGAACGGTTGGATCAGCCCGGAGGTGGTCGAGTACGTCGCGGAGCGTCTCCAACTCTCGACGGCGATCATCAAGGGGGTGGTGACCTTCTACACGATGTTCTTCGACGAACCGGTCGGTGAGAACATCGTCTGGGTCTGCCGAACGCTTTCGTGCGACCTGCGTGGGGGTAAGGCCATTCAAGAACACCTGGAGAGCAGGCTCGGGTGCAAGGCCGGTCACACCAGCTCGGACGGCAAGTTCACCTTGCTCAAGGCCGAGTGCTTGGCTGCTTGTGGGCAGGCTCCCATGGTTCAGATCAACGACTATTACTACGAGAATCTCGACGTGAGTAAGCTCGACCGCATTCTGGATGCGCACGCCACCAAGGGCCGTGAGGCCGCCGCGGCGGAATTTTCGACCTTTGCGACTTTCGGAGCGCCGCGTCCAGGTAGTGGGGGTGGGCTCACCTCGGCGCCGCCCCCGCCCAGTAAAGAGGCCGTCCGGTTGGCGTCGAAACCGCCACCTGCATCCGGCACCGCGGGCGAGGAATCGTGAGTTCTCCGGGCAAGCCACTACTCACCTCTCGATACGGCATCGACGAGGGTTGGAAGCTCGCGAATGCGGAGCGCGCCGGTGCCTACGAGGTCGCCAGGCGAGCGCTGACGACACGCAAGCCGGCTGAGCTTCGGGAAGAGGTCAAGAAAGCCAACCTCCGAGGTCGTGGCGGCGCCGGATTCCCGGCCGGCGTCAAATGGGGCTTCCTCAGTCCACAGGCTGGTGAGCAGGTCTACCTGGTGGTCAACGCTGATGAAAGCGAACCGGGGACCTTCAAAGACCGCAGCATCATGGACCTCGACCCGCACCGACTCGTCGAGGGTGCCATCATTTCCTGCTTCGCGATCGACGCGCACGTTGCGTACATCTACGTTCGGGGCGAGCTTGCGTTCTCGATGAACCGGCTCGAGCAGGCGATTTCGGAGGCGCGGCAGGCCGGCTACCTCGGCGAACGACCGTTTGGCGTCGATCACCCGATCGAGATTCACGTCCACTGCGGCGCAGGCGCGTACATCTGCGGCGAGGAAACCGCTCTGCTCAACTCGCTCGAAGGACGCCGCGGCGAGCCGCGCCTCAAGCCGCCGTTCCCAGCAGTCAAAGGCGCTTTCGGCATGCCGACCATCGTGAACAACGTGGAGACGATCGCTTCAGTGCCTGACATCATCGAGATGGGCGGCGAGGCATGGTGCGCTCTCGGCCGGCTTCCCGGTGACGGCGGTCTGCGCATCTACGGCGTGAGCGGTCACGTGAACAATCCCGGCCTCTTCGAGGCGCCGGTCGGCATCACGATGCGGGAGCTGATCTACGACTATGCCGGCGGGGTGCTCGGTGGCCGAACGCTGAAGGCCGTTATCCCCGGCGGTTCGTCGACGCCCGTGCTCGATCCGCGCCGCAAGGTCGATGCGCCGGCCCCGGACCATCCATTGCACGCGTGGAACGGTAAGAGCGAAATAGACGTGCCGATGGGGGTCGACACGTACCGGGCGCTCGGCACGATGCTCGGCACGTGCTGTGCAATCGTGATGGACGACACGGTCAACATGGTCGAGGCGTCCCGGAATCTGATGCGCTTCTACAAGCACGAGTCCTGCGGCCAGTGCACGCCCTGCCGCGAGGGCACGGGCTGGTTGGTCGACGTCTTAGACAACCTGTGCGCGGGGCGCGGCAAGATCGAGGATGTCGATCTGCTGGTCAACATCTCCAACAACATGATGGGCAATACCATCTGCGCGTTTGCGGATGGCACGGCGATGCCGATGCTCGGAATGATTCAGAAGTTCCGGGACGAATTCATCGATGCCGCGATCAACGGCCTTCCCCACGGCGTGAGGCACGACCAAAACGCTCGGCGCTTGGTAGAGGGGGGCGCGTGACGGGCCCTGGAGCGACGCTGTTCGTGGTCACGGCGATATTCGCGATGGCCGGCGCTCTGGTGACGATCTCGTCGCGGCGCCCACTTCGCGCCGCCATCGGATTGCTAGTGCACATCATTTCCCTCGCCGGCATGTTCCTCACGCTCCACGCGCAGCTCTTGGCGGTGCTGCAGCTCCTGGTCTACGCGGGCGCCATCGTCGTGCTGTTCGTCTTCGTCATCATGCTGATCGGCCCAGCCGCCGAGATCCCCCCGATCGAGGGGCGC
>JBAVOF010000429.1:0-6015 GCA_049691835.1 Polyangiales bacterium | reverse complement strand
ATCTGGCGTATCGTGGCCGAAGATGAGCGGAGCAACCTACCTGTTTGACCGGTTTCGGTTGGAGGTGCGGGAGCGGCGGCTTTGGCGGGATCGTGAGCTCGTGCCGCTTCGTGACAAGGTCTTCGATACCCTCGTCTTGCTGGTCGAGGGGGCCGGCAGACTTCAAACACAAAGGGAGCTAATCGAGCGCCTCTGGCCGGACGTCAGCGTCGAACCAAACAACTTACAGCACAACGTCTCGATCCTGCGTAAGGTCTTAGCCGACTCCTCGGTGCAGATCGAAACGTTACGCGGCCGTGGATACCGGCTCGTGGCCGACGTGAAAATCGAATCAGGCGGACGCTCGATGACTGAGCCGAGAAGCTCCGTCGCAGAACGGAGCGGCGATTCGTTGAAGCCTGAGCAAATCCACTTCTGCCGAACGTCGGACGGGGTGAGGCTGGCTTGGGCGACGCTCGGCGACGGACCACCTCTGGTCAAGGCAGGGAACTGGTGCAGCCACTTGGAGCTGGACCGCTCGAGTCTGGTCTGGCACCACATCCTGGAATCGCTGAGCCGGTCTCGACGTCTGATTCGATACGACGCACGAGGCAACGGTCTTTCGGACCACGACGTCCCGGAAGTGAGCTTCGAGCGATGGGTGACCGATCTTGGAACGGTCATCGAGGCTGCTGAGCTCGATCGATTTCCTTTGCTGGGGATCTCCCAGGGGGCCGCGGTGGCCGCTGCGTATGCGGCAAGGCACCCAGATCGCGTTTCGGCGCTCGTGCTGATCTGCGGTCTCGTTCGGGGTTGGCGCGTGAAGGCCCTGCCGACGGTCACGCGTCACTTCGAGGCGCTGCTCGCTCTCATGGAAACCGGCTGGGGCCAGGACAACCCTGCCTTTCGCCAGATCTTCAGCATGGCCTTCTTCCCCGACACGGCGAAGGAGCGCCTCGATACATTCAACGAGCTTCAGCGCCGTTCCGCTTCGCCGAAGAACGCCATCGACATCCTATCGACGATCGGTGACATCGACCTCGGCGCGGAGCTTTGCGACGTGCGCGCGCCGACGTTGGTGATCCACGGCCGCAACGATCTGGTGATCCCCTTCAGCGACGGCAGAGAGCTCGCCGCCAGCATCGAGGGAGCGCGCTTCGTCGCTCTAGAAACCAAGAATCACATCCCGCCGGCCGACGACCCCGCTTGGCCTCGCATGGAGAGCGAAATCCAACGATTTCTCGATACGCACGCGCCTGCTTAGGGCCCGTTCAGGAAACTTTCAGAAAAGCCTCAGGCCCCCCAAAGTCTTCGCCACATCCGCGTCGCTAGCCTGACTCCAGTGGGACTTGTCCCCGGGAGGTTCAGATGAGCACAGCACAAACGATGCAGAGCATGGCACTGCAAGGAACGGGTCTTCGATCGCCGGCGTGGAAGCGTTGGCTCTCGGTGCGGGCGTACGGGTTGGTGACCAGCCGCTTGTTCCCCGCAAACGCGTCTCCGGTAACGATGCGGGCGCGCTTCGAACGATTCGCGCACACCCCGCGAGAGAAGTTGCAACGCAAGCACCCCGGGCTCGTCTTCGAAGACCATGTTTTCGGAGCCCGCGTCATGGAATCGGTCAGGGCAGTTGACGCCCCCTCATGCGTCGTGATGCACCTTCATGGGGGAGCGTATTTCATGGGGGCGCCAGCGTCTTACCGCAGCCGCACGATGCGACTGAGCTATCGTTGCAACGCCGAGGTCTTTGCCCCGGATTATCGCCTGGCCCCCGAACATCCCGCGCCCGCTGCCCTCGAGGACGCTATCGATGCCTGGTGCGAGTTGCGAAGGCTCCGCCCTGGCGTGCCGATGTTCGTGTCCGGGGATTCCGCGGGCGGTGGCCTCGCGCTCTCGTTGATGACGGTGCTTCGCGACCAGGGGCTTCCCTTGCCCGACGGCGCCGTGCTGTTCTCACCCTGGACCGACATGACGGTCTCAGGGGCGTCCTACGACGACAACGATCGGAGAGACGTCTGGTTGAGTCGCGCGCACTGCCGAACCTGGGCAGGCCACTACCTGGGCGACCTCGACCCCTACGACCCGCGGGTCTCCCCGGTGTATGCCAATCTCGAAGGCCTTCCGCCAATCCTACTGCTCGTGGGCGACCAGGAGGTTCTGTTCGACGACGCGCGACGGATCCACGACAAGGCCGTGGCGGCAGGCGTCGCATCGATCCTTCACGTGGGCCGGCAGATGCAGCACGATTGGCCACTCACGCTGCCGTGGCTCGAGGAAAGCCGACAAGCATGGGCAGCGATCGCGAGCTTCGTGGCCGCGAACGGATGAAACCCGACAGATCTCGAAGGCTATAGCGACCCCGTGTCGCCCTGGCGCTCACCATGGCACCGTCGCTGGCACCCGAGCCTACTCTGCCTCAAACTCACGGCGTGCCCGGCCGCCTGCTCCCCCGCCAGTTCTATGCACGTGACGCCCTCGAAGTCGCGCGCGACTTGCTCGGTAGGGAGATTTGGCACGGCGAAGTGGGCCTCCGCATCACCGAGGTCGAGGCGTACCGCTATCCGGACGACAGCGCGAATCACTGCCGCGCTGGGCTCACCGCGCGAAACGCGCCGATGTGGGGACCACCCGGCCACGCTTACGTCTATTTGTGTTACGGCATCCATCAGATGTTGAATCTCGTGACCAATCAGGACGGCGAGGGCGCCGCCGTATTGATCCGTTCCTGCGAGCCCATCGCCGGCCATCGCACGATCGCCCGTCGGCGCGGGGGGAAGGAAGGGCCCGTGCTTCTCACTGGGCCCGGCAAAGTGGCACAGGCCCTAGGCCTCGACACTAGGTTCAGCGGCCAACCGTTGTACCAGCGCGGTGGGCTCGAGGTGCGTGAGGGGGCGCGTGCCACCGAGGTGGCTGTCGGCTCGCGCATCGGCATTGGTTATGCCGAATCCGAACACCAGCACGCCCCGTGGCGCTTGGCGATTGCAGGATCGCCCTGGGTGAGCCACCCACGTGAGCTTCGGAGTGCGCCGTGAAGAGCTCGCCCCGCACTTGCTCGAGAGCAGAAACCAACGGCGTCCTGGTCGAAGTTCAAAGCATGTACCTCGATGAGCAGTCCCATCCGGCGAGCAGGCACTTCGTGTTTGCCTACACGATCACCATCACCAACAACGGCCGGGACGTGGTGCAGCTTCGCTCCCGGCACTGGATCATCACCGACGGTGCCGGCGAGGTCGAGCAGGTCAGAGGCCCTGGCGTCGTGGGCGAACAACCCGTTCTAAGTCCCGGCGAGAGCTTCCGCTACACCAGCGGCGCAATCCTTCCGACAGAGCGCGGAACGATGCGCGGCACGTATCAGATGCACCGAGCCGATGGCGCACAGTTCGACGCGAGAATCGCTCCCTTTCTATTGGAGCGGCCGTACTCGCTGAACTAGCTGGAGCTATCCCAGGCCGTCTTTACGGCTTTGTAGGTTTCGATTCCGCTCGGGCTGAGATCCAGCGCACCTTCCCCGATGAGGTGCTGATGAATCTGCTTCGGGTCGCTTTGCCAGCCTTTCGGCACATCGAGCTTCACGTTCACCGGCACGCCGCCCAGCAGGCCTTGCTCCTCCATCGTCCAAAGCGCTTCGGCCGCCAGGAACTGTCCGGCGATCTTTCGGTACTCGGGCTTGAGGTGGCTTGCCAACGGAAATACGTCGTAGAGCCCCACTTCATCAGCGGGCACTGCCAGCGGCTGTCGCAGTGCTTTGAAGACCGGGGCAGCGATCGGCAGCTCCACGAGCTCGAGTCCCGCGATCTCCTGTCCTTGGGTTGCGTTCAGGGAGCGCTCATAGGCATTGCCGTGGCTGCGGCTGACCTCGGCAGGCCGCGCGGAGCTGTCTAGAAGTACCGTAATCACGAGGTACGGTCGCGGGTCGCGCTGTTCCGTCATTGGCGGGCGACTAGTTAGCGCATTTGCCGCCGCTTGGGTAGTCCTCGTCGACTTGACCCGATGCGACGCTGTCGTTACCTCGTCGGACCTCCCGATGCGCATCGAAATCCATCCCACCAATCCACAGCCACGGCGAGTCCAACAGGCGGTGGACGTGCTCCGTCGCGGAGGCGTGATCGTGTATCCGACGGGCACGGTCTACGGACTCGGTTGCGATATCCACCGGAAAAAGGCGGTCGAACGCATCTATCAGATCCGGCATCTCAAGAAGGACCATCCGCTGAGCTTCATGTGTCCCGATCTGAGCAAGATCGCGCGCTATGCTCACGTGGACGATTTTGCCTACCGGATCATGAAGCGTCTGGCACCCGGGCCCTACACATTCGTGCTCCGAGCCACCCGGGACGTGCCCAAGCTTCTCGTCCGGAAGCAAAAGACCGTCGGGATTCGCGTGCCGGACGACACGGTTGCACTGGCGCTGCTCAACGAGCTGGGTAGCCCCATCGTATCGACCTCGGCCACCATCGACGGTCAGATCCTCAACGATCCGGACGAGCTGCAGGCGCGATTTCCGCACGTCGACGCCTTCGTCGATGGAGGGTGGGGCGGAATCGAACCGTCGACGGTCATCGATCTCACCGGGCCTGAAGCAATCGTGTTGCGCGAGGGTGCCGGTCCCGTCGACTTCCTATGACTGCGAACGCAGGACCACGCCGCGCGCGTCAGCGATGAGGCTGCGGAGGAGCTTCGTCCATTCGCCATAGCGTGGGGCTTTACGAACCTGCTCGACGAGGCGCTCGGCTGTCCAATCATCGCGCCCTAGGTACTGTTTGACCGCCGCCCAGTTGGCGAGGTGGACGTCCCACTGTTCGCCGGTCCATGAGCCCACTTCGCCGGACCGAAAGATGAAGAGGTGATCGTCGGCCAGGTCAGCCCCCGCGATCCAAAGGCCGGTATCGGAGATGAAAGGCCCCAAGGACCGGATGACGAGGTTACGCTCCGCCGCTCTTCCCAAGGGTTCGAGCGCTCGATCGAACTGTTCCCAGCTGCGAGTCAGAGTGCGGACCCGCTCCTCGGAGATTGGCATGTGCGGCTTGAATGCACCGGGCGCGACGCGGGCGTCGTGGTCGTCATAGATGCGAACGCCGTGCTTGACTTCGGCCTCGCGATACGCCTGCAGCGCCACCTCGCTGGAGGCTTGCCCGTCCAGGTGTGCGAGAAAAGTGGCGATGAGAGGGCGAATCACTCTGGGTTCCGGCTAGTTGGGGGCTTCATGCTCGGCCGCGGGTCGAGACCGATGGGTTGGGCTGCTCAGCAGCGCTCGAACGCGATCCAGGATCTGGTCGGCCAGGGCTCGCTTGCTCATCTCCGGCAGAGGTGTCGCCGAGCTCGCGTCGACGAGCATTGCACGGTTGTTGTCGCCACCGAGCCCCGCATCGGCCTCGTTGGCGACGATGAGATCCGCGGCTTTTCGCTCGAGCTTGTCACGCGCAGCGCTCTCGAGGTTCTCCGTCTCGAGGGCGAATCCGACCAACACCGACGGCCGCAGACTACGCTTTGCGCCGACGTCGGCGAGGATATCAGGGTTGCGAACCAGCTCGATCTTGAGGTTGCCGCCCTTCTTTATTTTGTGCGCCGCCTGCCGCTCCGGCCGGTAGTCGGCAACCGCCGCCGCCATGATCACCACGTCGAATTGATCGAAGCGCGACATCACCGCCTCGTGCATCTGCTTGGCCGAGCGCACCGAAATGAGGTTCGCGCCCAACGGGACGGGCAGGTGCACCGGTCCGCTCACGAGCGTGACCTCGGCCCCACGGCGAAGCGCTTGAGAAGCGAGCGCGTAACCCATCCGTCCGCTCGAACGGTTGCCGAGGAACCGAACCGGGTCCAGGTCCTCGTGCGTCGGCCCGGCAGTGATGAGGATGCTTGCGCCAACGAGATCGTCGGAGTGCGCGAGGTGGGACTCGATCTGGTTCGCGATTTCCTCGGGCTCCATCATCCGGCCCTCGCCGATCTCGCCGTTTGCCAGCGCGCCGGTGGTCGGGCCGAGAACGATGGCGCCGCGTTCGGCAAGCATCCGAACGTTCGCCTGCGTTGCCGGGTGAG
>JBAVOF010000428.1:0-1505 GCA_049691835.1 Polyangiales bacterium | reverse complement strand
AGATCAGGCCTAGGGTCTTGTCGCTGTACGTGAAATCCATGGTCGCCGAATACTGGCACAGCGTACGGGGGACACGCTACGCAACGGAAAACGACTGGATTTCGCGCCCCTGCCCGCTAGCCGACTTCGAGGACGACCTTGCCGCGGGCGCGCTTGGTTTCCATGTAACGGTGGGCCTCGGCGGCGTCATCGAGCGAAAACGAGCGGTCGACCACGACCCGAAGGTGGTCCGAATCGATTTGCTGCCGGATCCAGTCGAGCTGCGAGCGGCTCGATCTGACGACCACCAGCTTGGCACGCTGCCTGCGTACGAATGTCCTCGCGATGTCTTTGAAGATGCGGGCACTCGGAACGGTGTGTACGTAAGTGCCTCGCGGTTTGAGCAAATGCCGGAGCTTATCGAAGTGGTAGTTGCCGAAGACGTCGAAGATCGCGTCGAATCGCTCGTCCAGATCCACGAGCTCGGTCTTCGTATAGTCGAGGATCTGATCCGCACCGAGCTCTTGAACGAGCTCGACGTTCCGGTGACTGCACACCGCCGTCACCTCCGTGCCCAGGATCTTGGCGATCTGGACCGCGAAGACCCCGACGCCACCCGAGGCGCCGTTGATCAAAACCCTTTGCTTCGGCTTCACCTGCGCGTCGTCCCGGAGCGCTTGCAGTGCGGTTTGTGCAGCCAGCGGCACGGCGGCGGCCAAGCGCAGCTCGATCGACGTCGGCGCCTTCGCGAGCTGCTGGCAATCGACGGCGGCGTACTCTGCATAGGCCCGTCCTGCAAAGTCGTTTATCATTCCGAAGACGACGTCGCCCTTCACCAAGTCCGCGCCGAGCCCTGCCTCGACGACCTCACCAGCGATGTCGTGCCCGACGATCAGTGGGAACCTCTTGCCCGTCGCGATCTTGAACTTGCCCTTGCGAACGATCACGTCTTTCGGGTTCACTCCGATGAACTGGGTGCGGACCAGGACCTGTCTTCGCGTCGGCACAGGGCGCGGAACGGTCGTCGGTCGAAGCACCTCCGGGCCGCCATAACGGTCGATGACCACCGCGCGCATCGTCACTTGACGATGGAGGTGCTTCCCGTATTGCGGCAGCGCGCTCATCGCTTCGCGTACCGGTACAGACACAGGCCGGAGAGGATCTTGGGCTGAAAGAAGGTGCTCTTTTCTGGCATCACGACCTCCGGATCCTCCAGGCCTGCATCGGCCACGGCCATGAGCTCGTCGAGGCTCACCGGGTGCAGGGCGACTGCAATGTCGTACTCCCCTCGATCGACCACGGCCTTCATCTCGTCAAGCGCGGACTCCGAGTAATAATCGAAGTGATTTGGGTCGATGACCATCTCGTGCGTCAGGCCAAGCTTCGGGTAGAGCTCGCGCTCGAGGATGGCGCAGTCGAGCCGGCCCACGACGTCGTTCGGCACGTGTTGCGCGTCCAGCTCGAAGCAGCCTTGTTTGGTGTAGATGCAGAAGCTGTGTTTCTTGGGCGTCCGAAATGCATCAACC
>JBAVOF010000427.1:0-3427 GCA_049691835.1 Polyangiales bacterium | reverse complement strand
GCTTTCCCCAGTCGCGCTCACCAGCTGGAGCGAATTCAAAGCGGACGATGGAAGCGAATCGACCACGTGGCCCTCGAATCGGAGGCCTCGCGTGGGCATCTGAAGGGCGACGACCAGGGAGGTAGCGGGGTACCGCCGCTGGGTCTGCTCGATCAGGTCGTCGAACGAGCCTGCGCGAGGTTGCTCGATCGCTACTTGGTTTCCCGCAGCCACCGTCACGCGGACCGTCTGTCCGGCGGCTGCGTTTGGAATGGGGACCTTCACCGCACGGATCGTGTCGGGTTGGTCCACGCGGCGTAGCCTGACGTAGAGGGTGACTTCTTCGCCGGGGTCGACTTCGTCATAGGCCACTGACGCTTCAGCAATCTGAAACACGTCCCGGCCGGGATCGAGGTCGAGCTCCAGGTCGACCGAGGTTACCCGGGAGGTTTCGAAGGAGTTGGCAAACGCGGCTTCCATCAGGGCGAACATCCGCAGCTGGGAGAACACGGCTGGGCTGGCCGCGCCCGTCGGCGAAAAGCCTTGCTCGTCGAGTGAGACCAGGCCGTGGCCTTCGATCCCCACCTCGCTCCGCGCTCGGAAGATGACGTCCTCGATATCGCCCGCCGTGGATTTCACTGCATTGGCGATCACGCCGAAGACGATCGATGGGGTCAGAATGCGGTGACTCGCCACTTCCACGTGCCATTCAGTCTTCGGGGCGCCTTCGACACCGTTGATCTTCACCCTGACCGGAATGCGCGCGGCCGTGATATCGGGGTCGATGACGATGGCTGGCTGGCGGTCTTGCACGAGAGCGCCAAGCGGCTTTGCGGCCTCCGCGATTTTGAAAGAGCGCAGCTCGCTGATCAGAATGTGAAGAATTCGTGCGGTGGCAGTGGGGAGTCCCGTGGCGCCGGCTTCCATCAGCGGATGACCGAATGCGAGCGTTCTCCCGTCCTTGTCCACATAGGTCACCGTGCCGACGCCGGTCATGGCGATGTCCCCGCGTGCAAGCTCTACGGCGATGGCGCCACCCGGCTCGAACTGCTTGGGACCTCCCTTCGAGCCTCCTCCGGCGCTTGCTTGCATGGCCACGAAACCAAGCGGCTCCAGCTCCTTGGCGAGCATGGCGGCGACGGAGTCGTCCAGACCGCCGAGCATGATCGGTGTGGTGGCACGATAGAGGCCGACCGGCCCCTCGGTCCGGGCTCGCTGCTCCTTGAGCGCGCGAATCGTCGAGAAGGCATCTACCGTTTGGTCGCCGCGAAACGGCGGCAAGCCGGCCAGCCGCTCCCTCGATGGCGGCCGCCTGCTGGACTCTGCGCTTGGTCGACTCGGCAGCGGGCTGGCGCCGGGAAACATGTCGAGACGCACCGGGCGTTTGAGCTCCGCGAGCATGTTGGCGATCGGCGTCACGCCCACCACCGGGTCGACGCCATAACTCCAGCCATAGGCGTAGGCCCCCGCCAGCCGGCCGTCCAGGTAGATGGGGCTACCGCTCATACCGGCAACCCCTCGCGCCCTATCGAGCAGGGGGTGCGGCGTTCGGATTAGGATCATGTCCTGGTTGGGCCGGAACTTTCGAAGGACGTCGATGACCTCGACATCGAACCGCTCGGGCTCCGTGCCCCGGAACACCGACAGACCATAGCCTTTCATGCCCGGACGAATCTCGTCGACATGGATGAAGCTCGTCGTCGATTGGGCGATTGCAGCTCCCAGGAGCGACACGCTCAGTACGAAACACGATCCGGACAGCAGTCGCTTCACGCCCAACAAGCCTAGCAGGGCTATTCCGCCGGGGCTGGCGCAAGTTGGAGCGAGTCGAGCAGAGCGCGCAAGGCTTCGAAGCGGAACGGTCGGGTCAGATAGGCGCTCACGTGGGTCGGACGATCCTTGGCGACCGGTGGCGGCATCTCCTCCTGCATCAGGATGACCACCAGGTCTGGGTTCCGCTCACGGAGCCGCCGGGCGACTTCAACGCCGCTCGTTCCGGACAAGCTCGAGGCCACGAGCGCGAGGTCTGCCGGCCACTGTTCGATGACGGTGAGCGCGGATTCACCGGAGCTCGTGCCGATCACACGATTGCCATTGACCGTGAGCATTCGCGCGAGGCCCCATTGGAGATCCGGGTCGCTTTCCACCAGCAAGACGCTTCGGTGCCGCGGGCCGGTTTCCGCGATTGTTCTCGCCGCTCGTTCGAGCTTTTTTGCGCTTGCCTCAGCTGTCATTTTCGGTGCCCGGCCGCCCATCTATCGATACAACCGACCAACGCCCCGCGTTCGTCTGTTGTTCCAGCCTTCCCGACCGGGTTCCATCATAGAGACCTCAGGCCCCCGGTGCAATCGCGCCCGGGGCTCGGTCGGGAATCGCCGATTAACTTGAGACAATCCGGGCTTACACGGTCGCTTGGGCCGCGCGTTGACTGTGATTCGGGCGCGAGCGGCCGGGCTCGACGGGATCGGCTCCATAGAAGGTCTGACCGCTCCGGGCGATCTCTTCGAGCACAGGCGCCGGTGAAAACCTAGGCCCGAGCTGCTTCTCCAGCTCGCGCAAGCGGCCGAGGATCCCCTTGGCGCCAACTTGATCGACGAAGCGGAATGGGCCGCCTCGAAATGGGGGGAAGCCAAGCCCGAAGACGGCGCCCACGTCACCGTCGCGCGCGCTCCGCAGGATCCCCTCGCCGAAACAGCGGCATGCCTCGTTGACGAACTGCAGGGCGCAGCGCCAGGCGATGTCCTCGCTTGTGATGCTCTTGTTGCTCGGGGTGACGCCCAAGACCTCGTAGACCGACTCATCGACGCCCTTCTTCTTGTCCCCGTAGAGATAGAAGCCGCGGCCGTTCTTGCGTCCGAAGCGCTCGTCGGCGATGAGCTTCTGCATGCCGTCCGGCGGGCTCATCCGGTCGCCAAACGCCTCGAGCATGATCTTGCCGACTTTTGCGCCGACGTCGATCCCCACCTCATCGGTCAGCTTGATCGGCCCGACCGGAAAGCCCCAGTTGAGCATGGCGGTGTCGATTCTCTCGATCGGCACGCCCTCCGCGACCAAATGCGCCGCCTCGTTCATCATGGGGGCGAGCACTCGGCTCGTGTAGAAGCCGACACCGTCCTTCACGACGATGACGTGCTTTCCCTGCCGTTTGCCGAGATCGACGCAGGTAGCGGTGACCCAATTCGCGGTCTGATCGGTGACGATCACCTCGAGGAGCGGCATCTTGTGCACCGGCGAGAAGAAGTGCATCCCGAGCACGCGCTCGGGCTTCGAGGTGCCGGCGGCGAGCTTCATGATCGGCACCGACGAGGTGTTCGAGGCGAGGAACTCGGCGTCGGGGAGCAGCTCGTCGAGCGTGAGGAAGAGATCGCGCTTGATCTGCTCGTTCTCGATGATCGCCTCGATCGCGGCGTCGGCGCCCTCGAGGTCGTCGAGGCTCGTGCTGTAGGCC
>JBAVOF010000426.1:0-5811 GCA_049691835.1 Polyangiales bacterium | reverse complement strand
CCTGAATTTCGACGACCCGGGCTGCCTCTTCGAGTATCTCGATTCCCACCAGGTCCCCGTCCATGCTCTCTATTTTCGGAACTACGAGGACGACGGCTGGCTCAGCGAGTCGGTAGTCGGCTTCCTTCCCGTCGAGGACTCCCCCATGGGGTATGGGATCTGCGCCGTTCCCCACGACACGCACGGAGCCCGGGACATCGAATGGGCTAAGCTTCAGGTGATCGACCGGCAGCAAGGCCGACAAGGGGGCTCGTGAGGCGCCAACTGCGGTCCTATTGGGCGGTTGCCCAGCTCGATCTAGCCGAGGTCCTTCGGTCGCGGTGGCTGCTCTTCTGCGTCGTGGTGTACGCAGTGCTCGCGGCGGTGTTCTTGCTCGTCGGTATGCGCGAGTCGACGGTTTTTGGTTTCACGGGAACCGGAAGGGTGCTCGTGTCGTACGTGCATGCCTTGCTCGTGCTTCTCCCGTTGATGGCGCTCGTGGCTACGGGACAAGTCGTCAACAAGGCTCGGGACGATGGCACCTTGGAGCTCCTGTTCAGCCAGCCGATCTCACGTGGTGCCTTCTTCACTGCGATCTCGAGCGTGCGGTTTCTGGTTCTCGTCGCGCCCCTCGCCGTACTGATGGTCGCGATCGGCCTCTTCGGCCGTCTGGCCTTTGCTCAACAGATTGCCTGGAGCTTCATCGGGCACTGCCTGGTCTTGTGCTCCATCCTGGTTTGGGCGTTCTGTGGGCTTGGGCTCTGGGTTTCGACCAGCGTGCAGAACTCCGCGCGTGCAACGATGTATCTGCTGCTGATCTGGGTGGCTGGCATCGCTCTCATGGATTTCGCGCTGGCCGGAATGATGCTGCAATGGCGCATGGAGCCCCGGGTCGTGTTCGTCTTGGCGACGCTCAATCCCGTCCAGAGCATCCGGATGGCCCTGCTGTCTTCAGCCGACCCGGAGCTCAGCGTGCTCGGGCCGGTTGGTTTCTATCTGGCCAATCGCATCGGCAGCACCGGACTCTACGTGCTTGGAGTGGGCTGGCCCATGTTGCTAGGGACACTCGCGTGGGTGAGCGGGTTGCGGAAATTGCAACGCGGTGACGTCGTTTAGGAAATGAAGGCCTGATGAGGAGGCGAAATGTCAAAGGCAATGGACGCGTTCTATCGATTCTTGGATGAGCCGATCTTTCCGTGGGCACGCGTCGTGCTCGCGCTTCTCACGATCTTCGTGGGACTGAGCTTCACGGCTCCGATGTGGCACATCAACATGCGGGCCCCGCAGTATCCGGAAGGGCTGGATCTCTACATCTATTCCTACAAAGTGGATGGGGGCAACGACGGCAACGACGTCCAAGAAATCAATACGCTGAACCACTACATCGGGATGGCCCCGATCGATCGCGCCGCGCTCACGGACCTCGACTGGATTCCATTCCTCTTCGTCGCGATGATCATCGTCGCCCTACGCACCGCAGTCATTGGAAAGGTCAGCTCGATGATCGACCTGCTCGTCATGACGACCTATGCGGGTCTCTTTGGGTTCGGCCGCCTGTATTACAAGCTCTATACTTTCGGGCACAATCTCGACCCCAGGGCACCCGTGACCGTCGAGCCGTTCATGCCCGTCATGCTCGGGAAGAAACAGATCGCGAACTTCCTGACCGAAGCGGGCCCAGGTATCGGAACGCTGTACGTGGCGATTTTCGCGACTGGGCTGACGCTCTTGGTTGCGGCCCACCTCTTCATCGGCCGCCGGGAGCACATGAAGGCCCAGCCGAGTCTCAGCAGCGGTTAGCGGGCGTCGGGCTGTTCAGCGGCCTTGCGGCCTGACACACTATAGTCGGCCCGATGGGACTCCCGCTTCACACCTTCGTCGTCTCCGACATGCATCTGACCGAGGCGCAGGAGCCTGATCCGGGCCGTCCGTTGTGGATGGCGTACAAGCAACGAGAGTTCTTCCTCGACGATGACTTCGCCGCGTTCCTCGCCCACATTCAGGAAGACGCGGATGGGCGGATCGAGTTGGTTCTCAACGGCGACATCTTCGACTTCGACAGCGTCACTTCCGTCCCGGGCAACGACCGGCGGGTCGATTGGCTCGAACACGCTCGTGGGCTCGGCAGTGAAGAGTGGAAGAGCGAGTACAAGATGAAGGTGATCATCGAGGATCACCCCCGCTGGTTCGAGGCCTTACGGCAATTCATCTCGAATGGGCATCGCGCAGTCTTTGTCGTGGGCAACCACGACGTCGAGGTGTACTGGCCTTCTGTGCAACGGATGATCTGCGAAGAGATGGGAGCGCCGCCCCCATCGAACATCGGAGAAGAGAAAGACGACGAACCTGTGGTGTTTTGCAATTGGTTCTACCTGAGCGGAGGCGACACCTACATCAGCCACGGACACCAGTATGATCCGAACTGCGTAGTTCCAGACCCCATCGACCCGCTGGTCGAAATTCGCGGCGTGCCGCGCGTCCGCATTCCTTTCGGTGACCTGGCAGCGCGCTACATGCTCAACGGCATGGGCTACTTCAATCCGCACCAATCGGAAAACTACATCATGGGCGCCGTCGCATACCTGCGCTTCTTTTTCCGATACATGCTGCGCACTCAGCCCCTCTTGATCTGGACTTGGTTCTGGGGCGCCTACGCTACGTTGTGGATCTCGCTACGCACCCATTGGCTCCATCCTATGCGCGATCCACTGCTGGTCGATGACAAGGTCCGGTCGATCGCCACGCGAGCCCAGGCCACGCCTTCCATGGTCCGGAAGCTCGATGCACTTCACGTTCCGTCAGCAACCAACAACCCGTTTCGAATTGCGCGGGAGCTATGGCTGGACCGGGCGTTCTTTTTGTTGGCGGCGCTGTTCCTCGCGTGGCTGGTCGTGCTCCACATCAACATCGCGTGGCCGATCAGCCCTCTTTGGGCCTTCGTACCGGCGCTCATTTTCATGCTTCCGTATCTCGCGTACGCTTCTTCCGTCAGGCCGACCGTGTTTCAAACACCCCTGCTCACCGAGCAGCTTGCAGACCTGATCTTCAAAATCACCGGCGCTCGCCGAGCAGTCTTCGGACACACCCACCAGCCCAAGTGCGAGACTATCGGCCCAATCACGTTCTACAACGGGGGCTTTTGGTCGAAGGCATTCGCCGACCCGGAGTGTACAATCCGTCTCGGCGAGCAAACATTCGTGTGGATTCGCCCAGGGAGCGAGGGTGCCGAACGGGTTGCGGAGCTTTGTGTGTGGAAGACTGGCGAGGTTGCTCCTGTGCTTTCGCTCTGTGCGGAGGCCGCTGGCGGAAGGCCTCTGGCATGAGGGACTGTCCATGAAGCGATTTTCGATTCGAGAAGAGCGAGTCGCCTTTGAGGTGGGATCCGTCCATGTTGCAGGCGTGTTGCGGGTGCCGCTCGGGGCGTGTGCATCGGGTGCACTGGTGTTCGCCGGTCCCATGACCAGCGTGAAGGAACAAGCGTCGGGTAACTATGCCTTCGCCATGGCCGCCCGTGGGTTCGTGACGCTCGCATTCGATCACCGGCACTTCGGTGAGAGCGAAGGTCTGCCGCGTCAATACGAACACCCGGGGCGGAAGGTCGACGAGTTTCGCGCTGCGTTTGGTTTTCTCGCAAAGCGCCCGGAGGTCGACCCAGATCGGCTCGGCGCCGTTGGAGTTTGCGCCGGCGCCGGCTATCTTGCTCCGGCCGTTGCCGGTGACGGTCGAATCAAGGCATGGGGAACGGTCGCCGGGTACTTCCACGACGTCCGTCAGACACGACGATGGCTTGGCGAGGACTACGATTCCATGCTCGAGCGCGCGGTCTTGGCACGCGAGCATTTCGAGGAGACAGGGGAAGCCCGGGTCATCCCGGCGGTGGGGGAAGGTGATGTGGCCATGCCTCTGCCCGAAGCGTTCGAGTACTACAGCACTTCGCGCGGCGTCGTGCCGAACTATGTCAACGAATTCGCCATCATGTCAGGGGAACACACGCTGACCTGGGATGCACAAAGCGCCGCGTATGACATTACCGCTCCCACCATCATGGTCCACTCCGAACGCGCCGCCGCGCCTCCACTCGCCAGGAAATTCTTCGCATCGCTCGGCGGGCTGAAGGCGCAGATCTGGATCGATTCCGACGGGCAGATCGACTTCTACGACGATCCAGAACGGATCGACTGCGTCGCAGATCAGTTGACCACGCATTTCAGGGCGTTCCTGTAGCGCCGTAGTTTCAGGGCGGGGCAAGGCGGGGATCGGTCGGCGCCCGCCTTGTCTACCTGTGCCGTCGTTGTAGCCTAGCCGGGTGACTCAACCGTTCGTCCACACAATGCGTGTGCGTTTTCGCGATACCGATATGCAAGGCCATGTCTATTTTGGCAACTACTTCGTCTTTTGCGACGAGGCCCTGAGCGCCTACATGCACGCGATCGGGATGCCGTGGCAGGACCTGGTGAAGGCCGGTATCGACACGTTCTACGTGAACGCGACTTGTGACTACTTGGCGAGCGCCAGGTTCGAGCAGGATATTCACGTGGAGACCCACATCTCGAAGATAGGGAACTCGAGCTTTACGAGCACCTTCGTGCTTCGCGATGCCGCGCAGAAGCCGCTCGCGAAAGCAAGCCTCACCAGCGTGTGTGTCGATCCGAAAACGCTAGAACGGGTGCGCGTGCCGGATCCATTCCGCTCGGCAGTGGCAGCGTTCGAGGAGGGGCGAGGTGATGGCTGAGGGCTGGCCGGTTCGGGCGAGCGACGGACACACGTTCGAGATTTGTGCAGAAACGCCCGAGCAGCCAAGAGCCGCTCTGCTCTTCGTTCCGGCAATGGGAGTCGAGGCACGGTACTACGGCCCGTTTGCCCAAGCGCTGAGAGAGCAAGGGATTCTTGTTGCGATCTGTGATCTTCGCGGGCACGGCACGAGTAGCCTCCGTCCTGGCCGGGGAGTGGACTTCGGGTATCGGGAGATTGTCGAGCTCGACATTCCTGCCGCCGTCTCGGCCGTCGAGGAGCGAATTGGAGATCGACCTATGTTTCTGGGAGGCCACAGCCTTGGCGGGCAGTTGATGATGCTGCACACGGCGGCAACTCGACCCGAGATCGCTGGATTGACCCTCGTCGCTTGCGCCATTCCGTATTACCGAAACTGGAACGGCCGAATGCGGCTGCAGATTCGTGTCCTGATGGCCTTGCTCCCCATCACGGGTTTGTTGCTCGGCTACGTGCCCGGACACCGGCTCGGCTTCGGGGGCACGGAGGCTCGCACACTGATGAAAGACTGGACACATAACGCGAAGACCGGGCTCTACGAGCTCACTGGCAGTGAGGTGGACTACGAAGCCGCCCTAGAGACCCTTCGCGTCGATCTCATCACGGTGAATGTCGAAGGCGACGAAATGGCCCCTCCCAACGCAGTCGATTTCACGCTCGAGAAACTACCCCGCGCGCGAGGTACTAGGGTCCAGGCAAAGCTTTCGGAACACAAACCGGGCGCGCATCTTCGATGGGCTCGCGATCCGGATCATGTCGTCCGAGCGATTTCCGGTTGGATCGCCGAGCATCTCTGAAAAGGTGACACGAATGTTACAAGAGCAGCGGCCGAACCGCTGGTTGGTCGGGCATGCTTGATCTATCTTCGGCCCCCATGAGGCGCGTATCGAGCATTTATTCGCTGTTCATTGCGGTGACGTTCTGGCTGGGCTGCGGTGACTCTCGCCCAGCCGGCACCGCGGGCAACGACAGCTCGTTGGTGGGGGGGGCATGCGCGGTCAATCCGGACTGCGATGAGCGTCTCTGCGAAATCGGTGCCAGCTTTCCAGACGGTCTTTGCAC